>NZ_JBEZUZ010000083.1:0-37514 GCF_040636735.1 Streptomyces sp. NPDC035033
CGGGCCGGCCCGCCCCCGCCCGCTCCCGCCGCTGCCCACCGGGCCGCTCCGGACCGCGGACGGCCGCGGCATCGGCCGGATCCCCGCGCCGGGCGACGGCACGGGCTCCGCCGTCCGGACCGCTCTCCGGGACGGGGACGTCCACCGCGTGACCGGCAGCGGCCCGGCCGGAGTGCTGCGCCTGACGGTCGCCCCGCGGGCCGCCGTCTCCACGGACTCCTCCCTCTCCGCGTCCGCGTCCGAGGCCTCCCTCTTCACGCCCGCCTCCCTTTCCTCGGCCCCCACATCCGCCTCAGGGGCTTCCGCGCTCACCGTCTCCACGTCCGTCTCCGGAATCTCCGCCTTCACGGAGACCGCCGAGACCTCCGCCTCCACCCCCCTTTCCGACGTCCCGCCCGTCCCTCCCGCCCCCACGCCCGCCGGCAGCCCGCCCGCCCCCGCCTCCCCGCCCGCCCCCGCGCCCGCCGACGGCCGGCCCGTCACGTACACGGCCGGTCCGGTGGACCCGGGGGAGCGGCTCGTCGCGCGGCCGGCCGCCGCGCCCGGCCGCCCGCGCGGCGCCCGCGCACGGCTCACCGACGTCCGTACGCCCGAACTGCGCCTGACCCCGCCGGAACACGGCGGACCCACCCCCGCGCAGCGGGACGAGATCGACGCCTGGGCGGACCGCCTCCTCGACGAGACCCGGACCTGGGAACGGCTGGGCGCCGGGCCCGCCCCGACCCCCGTCGTCACCGTGCGTCCGGCCGGCCCGGGCACGGTCCACGCCTCCCGGGCGCACGCGGTCGGCGAGGCCGTCCGCGACGCCCTGATCCGGCGGACGGCCCTGCGCTCCGGCCGGTGGACACCCGCCTCCGCCGTACCGGTGCGCCTCGCCCCTCCGGCCGACCGGTCCGATGCCGGCGGACCGATCGAGGCGGTCCTCACCGCGGAGCGCGGACCCGCCTGGAGCGACAGCCCCGCGGCCGCCCCGCCGGAGCGCACCTGGGCCGACCGCGCCTATCCGCTGGACACCCCGCCGGACGCCGACGACCTGCTGGCCGACCTCGAACGGTTCCCCGCCGCCGCCCTGCTCGGCCGGATGGCCGCGCTGCCCGCCGCACGGCGCCGCTGGCTGGCCCGGCAGCCGGAGACGGCCGAGGCCATGGCCCGGCGCGGGGCGGACGCCGGACCGCTCACCGCCCGCCTCCTGGTGGACGTGCTCCCCGGCACCCCCCACCCGGAGCACGCGCGCGCCGCCGCCGAGGCACAGCTCGCCGCCGTACTGGACGACCCGGAGTCCGCCGCCGCCCTGCTGCGCCGCGGCTTCGCCCTGGTGGTCGTCCCCGACGGCTTCGACCCCGCCCTGGCCGTACCGGGCGTCACCGGCCTGCCCGACCCGCTGTCCGACGGACGGGGCGCCACCATCGGCCCCCTGGTCGCGCTCTCCCACCGGGAACTCGCGCCGCACGCCGGCAGCGGGAGGCCGCCGGCCACCCTCACGCGGCTCACCGCCGCGCTCCTCTACGACGCACTGCCCGCCGATCGACGGGAACGGCTGTCCGACCTCTACGCCGCCGTCCTCGCCGCCGACGACACCGCCCCCTCTCCCCGGGACCTGCCGCACTGGCCCGACGGCCGACGCCACGGCGCGGCGCCGCGGGACGGCGACGCGCCGCCGGAGAACCAGTCGGCGCGTGGCGTGCGCACGTTCTTCGCCCAGTTCACCGCCGCGCACATGGGCCTGAACGGGGGCCTCGACCCCTGGACCGGAGACGAGCGCAACGACGGAGCGGACTGGGTGAGCGCCCGGTACCCCGGGCTCTCCGCCCTGCTCCGCCGGATGTACGGTCCCGGCCGCGCCGCCGGCTCCTGGGAACCGCCGCCGGGACCGGACGACGTGCGGACGCCCGAGGAGCTGGCCGCCCGCGTGGAGGCGATCCGGCCCGGAGCCGCCGCCGTCCTCTGGTCGCCCTCCGTCCGGCCCGTCGACTGGATCGCCGACCGCCTGCCCGACGACCAGCTGCCGCCGGCGGGCGCATGGGACCTCCCTCCCGAGCGCACCTACACCGCCGAGGACCTCCGGGCCGCCGGCGTACCCCTCACCCCGACGGCGCGTCTCGTGCTGAGGGCAGGACGAGGCCTGCCCTCCTACCTCCTGACCCAGATCCTCCGGCCCGCCGACCGGGCCCGCCTGCTGCTGGCCGAGACCCCCTGGAGCGCCGCCACCGGCCGTGCCGCCGCGAGGGCGGCGGCCTCCGCGGCCGGCATCGAACTCGCCGCCCTGCTGCGGGCCGGTGGCCCCGCCCCGGGCCCCACCGGGGACGATCGGCCGGCCGTCGGCGGAAGCCCGGAGGCCGGCCGGGCCGTCACGCGCGCGGCGGCCCTCGCCCGGGCCGCCGTACCGCCCCTGGACCTGGCCTACAGCGCCGGGACGGACGTCCCCTCGCCGGGCGAACTGGCCAGGCTCGACGAGTGGGCCCGCTTCCTGGCCGCCGAACTCCGCGCCTGGGCCGAACACGGCGCCGGATACCCGCGGCTCACGATCGCCGGCCCCGACGGCCTGCTGCGTCCCGGAGACCTGAACCGCGCGGAGGCGCTGCGCCGGCACCTCGTCAACAGGGTCCGCCGGGCCCTTTCCGACGACCGGTTCGCCTCCGCGCGGCAGGCCCTGGAGGAAGGCGTCCGGCTCGGCGACGTCCAGCTGGACGCCGCCGAGCCGGACGGTCCGCCGTCCGCCTCCTCCCGCTTGCGGATCTCCGTGGACGAGCGTCCGCCGCTGCCCGCACCGCCCGGCGCGCGCCGGAGCGCCGGCGACCCGGTGCCCGCCGGTGACGTCGCCCAGCTGCGCCACCACGTGGCCCTGGACGGTGCTCCGCCGTTGGTGCTGCGGCCCACCACCGGGGCGCGGCTGCGCGGGGCCGAGCAGGTCGCGATCCGGGAATGGGCCGAGCGGTTCCAGCAGGAGACCGAACAGTGGGTGCGCCACGGCGCCGGTCACCTGCCGCTGCTGACCGTCGTCCTGCCCGACGACGCCGGGCCCGACGACCTCGCGCGGGCCGAGGCCCTGCGCGCGGAACTGACCGCCCAGCTGCGACGGCCGTCGGTGACGGCCGACAGCGCCCCCCTCCCCAACGCGGGGGCGGGCGCACGCCTCCTGCGGCCTTCGCCGGGGACGCGGCCCGCCGGCTCGGCCGCGGACCGGATCACCCTCGTCGTCGACCGGCCCGAACTGACCGGCCTCCGCAGGCTGCACGACCGGCCCACCGTGTTCGACAGCGCCTTCCCCGCCGTGCACGGCCCGGCCGTCACCCGCGCGCTGGAGGAACTGCTCGCCGCCACCCCGGAGCGGCGGGCCGAGCTGCTGGACGAGATGCCGCCCGAGCTGCGGCGCGGTCTCGCGGCCGATCCCGCCGCCCTGGACGCCCTGTTCGAACTCCGCGACTTCACCGACACGGCCACCGCCCTGCTGACGGAGGTGCTGGACCGCGTACAGCGGCCCGAGGCGGCGCGGAGGGCCCTGCGGGACCAGATCCGCCCCCTGCTCCGCAACCCGCTGCTCGCCCGGCGGCTGCTGGACGCGGGAACCCGCGTCGCCGTCACGGCGCGGGGCGTCCCGGTGGAGCGGCACCCGGCCCTCGGCCTGGCCTCGGCCCGGGCCGAGGCGGGCCCGGACGTCCGCGGTGCGGCCCTGGCCGCGTTCGCGGCCGTCCACGAGGACGCGCTCCCCGTGAGGCCCGGTGCCGGCCGGGGGACGGCTGTCGGCACTCATGAGTTCGCTCACCTGGTCGGCGCCCTCCTCTCGCCCGGGCAGGCGGCCGCCGTCCGCGCGGCCTTCGCCGAACTGGAGGCGGCCGACGCGGCCGAGCTGGAAACGGACTCCGGGCGGCGGATGACGTCGCGGTGGCCCGACGGGCCCCGGTTCGGCACCGGACGACGCGATGCGGGACCCAACTATTCAGCGCGCTCCGCCGTCGAGTACTTCGCCCAGCTCTCCGTGGTGTGGGCAGGTCTGCACACCGGCACGGACGCGGTCACCGGTGAGCGGGTGAACAACGGAGCCGCATGGGTCCGTGCCACTCAGCCGACGGCTGTGGTGGCGGTGCTGGAGGACCTTTACAGGGCGGGTGGCTCTGACGGTGACCGCCAGGGCGTGAGGGCCGCGTCAGCCGGCACACCGTTCGTGGAGGAGGCCGGGCCGACCGCCGCGCAGGACGGCCGGCTTGCCCGCGGCAGAAGCGCCACGGCCATGGAGGACCCTGCTCCGCCCGCCCTTCGCGGACGCGGTGTGGCGGTCCGGCCACTGCCCGCGCCGCCCGTCGACGAGCGCCGTGAACTGTTGACCAGCCTGCGGACCGAGCCGCTGCTGCTGGGTGCGGCGTGGCTGACGACCCCTCTCCCCAGCAGTCTCCGAACTCTTCTGCACGCCTGGGCCCGGCGCTTTTCGACCGAGGCCATGGCCTGGGACCTGTACACCGGTGGGTTCCTTCCCAAGGTGCGCATAGAACTCGACGGGGTTCCCGCGAGCACGGGTGAGCTCCTGCGAGAACCTCTGGCCGACGCCCTCGCCGCACAGTTCACGGCGGAGGGCTGGGAGGACGTGGGCAAACTGCTCGCGCTCACTGTCGAAGTCCGCACGGGGGCCGCGCGAGCATCCGAGAGCTCGGCGCGGATCCTCGTCGTCCAGCCGACCCTTCCGCCCCCTTACCGGCGCGTCGTCGCGACCGCTCCGAGCGGACCGGCGGCGTTTCTCACCAGGCCTCGGGCGGACCGCCTCCACCCGGGGGACGTGGCAGCTCTCGAAACCTATTTGATTCGTTTCCGCAATGCCCCGTACACGCTGTTCGTCCCGGACGGCGGGTCCGTGGACGGAAGAATCGCCGAGGACCCCGAGACCTTCCGTACGTGGGTCACCAAAGTTCTCTACGAACTGAGCAACTGGGTCGCGTTCGGAGGCGGAAACGTTCCGAAACTCCGCATCAAGGTCTGGGCCGTTCCCGGCGGAGACGCGCGCCAGGTCGGTCGTGACTTCCGGGAGGCCATGAGGAAACTCCTGAACTCCATGACGGAGGATCCTCGCGCCGCCGACCTCGCCCCCTTCCTCGTGGGGGCCGACGTGGACACGGCCGTCGACGCCGGGATCCGGGACCGGGCCTGGCTGACCGTCACCCTGGACCGTCCTGTGCCCGAAGCCCTGGTGCCGCACCACCCGGGCCGGTTCGAGCAGATCGTTCCGGCTCAGGCTCCCGGCGACCCGGCCGCGGTACGCGCCGATCTGCTGGCCCAGGACCGGCGACGGCGCATCCGCGCCCTGAACTCGCTCTCCGTGTCGGAGCGTCGCTGGATGGCGATGGACCCGGAACTGCTCGAGGCCCTCGCGAAGGCCACCCACTTCGCCGAGACGGCCGCGGCGTTGCTGGTGGAGGTCAGCGCCGACGTGACCCGTCGGACCGCCGCGCGTGCGGCGGCCGAGGGACAGCTCCGTCTGCTGCTTCACAACCCCGCCGTCGTCACGGACCTGATGGCCGCGGGAGCGCGCGTCCGCGTCGTCGGGCGGAACGAGACACCGCCCTTCCTGTACGGCGAGTCCTCCGAGCTGTTCCAGACCTACATGGGACTCACCCAGTCGACCGTGGTCATCGTGCGAGAGCAGTTCCTCCTCGGAAATCCCCAGCCGGACGACGCGGCGGCCGAGATCGCCCGTTCGGCCCGGCGCTACGGTCTGGTCGTCCACGAGTTCTCGCACGCGGTCCACGGCAGGTTGCCGGTACGGGACTGGTCAACCATCCAGAGGGCCTTCGACGCACTGCGCGAGGCGGACGACGCCGAGATGGAGGTGGGCGTCCCGTACGACCGGATGGCCCGCAGGTGGCCCAACGGACGACGCTGGATCAGCCTCGACGTCGCCAGGGGGCAAGGGGTCCCGAACTACTCCGCCGTGAACCGCCTGGAGTACTTCGCCGAGCTCGTGGCGGCCTGGACGGGCGTCAACGACATCACGAACCAGGGCATGACCGCCAACAACGGAGCCGCTTGGGTCCGGGCGACCCAGGACGAAGATCTGGTGGAACTGCTGACACGTCTCTTCGGTCCCGGCTCGGAATCCGTCGGACCCGAGCACTGGCGCGAGGAGAACCGCGAGCTGTGGACATGGGCGGAGAGCCAGGAAAGGGAGACGGGTACGGCGAACGGGACCGCCCCCGACCGCACGGCCCCCGGCGGCCGCGGCCGCGGGCAGGAGACCGGCGCGGCGGTTCTCGCCGGCGCCTTCCCCGGTGAACCGCGCCGGACGTGGCTGTCCGCACCCGACGGGCGGACGTGGCGTCCTGCGGTCTCCGGGCCGCCGCTCTCCGGGGGCCCCGTACGGAGCGCCGACGGCCGCGGCGTCGGACGCACCTTCGAAACCGAGGCGGGTGCGGGCTCCGCCGTACGGGCCGCCGCGCGGGACGGGGACACCCACCGCGTGGTGGGCACCGGTCCTACGGGTGTCCTGCGCCTCGCGGATGCCACTGCCTCACGACGCCCGGCTCCCGGCGTCGCCGCGCGGGACCTGTCGGCAACGCCGGCCGAGAGGTACACGGCACGGCGGGTCGACGGCCGAGAGACGCTGGTGGTGCGCGCGGCGGCGCCGGAGCCGTCTCCCGCGGCCGGCGCGCGGGAGCGCCTCACCGCGTCCAGGACCTCCGAGCTGAGGCTGGCCCCCCGGGAACAGGGCGGGTTGACGACGGAGCAGCAGGCCGAGGTCGCATCGTGGGCGGACCGCTTCCTGGACGAGACCCGGTGGTGGGAGCGGCTGGCGGCAGGGCCGGTGCCGACCGCTGCCGTCACCGTGGTGCCCGCAGGCCGCACCGTGGAGGCGATCTCCCGCGCGCTCGCGGTCGGCGAGGCCGTCCGCGAGACCGTCGTGCGGCGGATGGCCTCGCGCACCGGGCGGTGGCCGCACGCTTCCGAGCTGCCGGTACGTGTCGCGGCAAGGGCCGAAGAGCCCGCTTCCCCCGGGCTGGTCGAGACGGTCCTGGCCGCGGAGCGCGGGCCGGCGTGGAGTGACGAGCGGCCGAGCGCCTCCCCGGCGCGCACGTGGGCCGACCGCGCGTACCCGCTGGAGGCTCCGTCGGACGCCGACGGCCTGCTGGAGGAGCTCGGGCGCGCCCCGGCCGCTGACCGGCTCCGTCTGCTGGACGACCTGCCCGCCGCGCAGCGCCGGTGGCTTGCCCGCCGGCGTGAGGTCGCCGACATGGTGTCCTCATCGGGCACAGGGGCCGGCCGGTTGGCCGCGCGACTCCTGCTGGAGACGCTGCCCGGAATACCCCGTTCCCGGTCCGTCCGCGCCGCCGCGGAGGCACAGCTCGCCGCCTTGCTGCACGATCCTGACGCCGCTGCCGCGCTCCTGCGCCACGGCGCGGCCGTCGTGGTGGTGCCCGAAGGGTTCGATCCGGCGCTTGCCGTACCGGGGGTCACCGGTCTGCCGGATCCCCTGTCCGGGGGACGGGGCGCCGTCATCGGCCCGTGGGCCGTCCTTTCGTCCCGCGAGCTCATGCCGCGCGGGAGCGACGGCAGGCGGTCGGCGGCCCTCGCCCGTCTCACGACGACCCTGCTGTACGACGCGCTGCCCGCCGACCGGCGGGAACAGATCGCCGACGCCTACGCGGCCACCCTCGCCGCCGACGACGCGGCCCCGCCCGGCCGTCGGCTGCCGCGCTGGCCCGACGGCCGGCGCCAGGGCGCGGCCGTCGATCCGACGGCGCCGGAGAACCGGTCGGCGCGCGGAGTCCGCGAGTTCTTCGCCCAGCTCACCGCCGCTCACCTGGGCTTGAACGGGGGCCGGGATCCGTGGACCGGAGAAGAGCGCAACGACGGCGCGGCCTGGACCGACAGCCAGTACCCCCGCCTCTCCGCCCTGCTGCGCCGGATGTACGGCGTCGGGAACACCCCACCCGCCTGGGAACCGCCGCCGGGCACGACGGACCCCCGGACCCCCGAGGAACTGGTGGCCCGGGTGGACGCGTTGCGCCCCGGTGCCTCCGCCGCGCTGTGGTCCCCCTCCGAGACGGCGGCCGACTGGCTGCTCGAGCGCCTGCCCGAGAACCAGGCGCTGGAGTCGGACGGCTGGGACCTGCCGCCGCGGGGCGCGTACGGTCCGGAAGACCTCGAAGCCGCCGGCGTGCCGGTGCCTCCGCTCCACGGTCCCGTGCTGCGGACCGGCGCCCGCCTGCCTTCCTCTTTCCTGGCACGCGTCCTCGAACCCGCCGCGCGGGCCCGGTTGCTGCTGGCCGAGCGACCGTGGAGCGCGGCCACCGGACGGGCCGTGGCCCGGGTGGCGGCCCGCGCCGCGGGCGTGGACCTCGCGGCCCTGCTCCGGGCGGGTGACTCCGTTCCGGGCACGGACGCCGCTCCGCGGCCCGCGGAAGTCGCGGCAGGTGACGCGGAGGCTGCCGGGGCCGTCGCCCGCGCCGCGGCCCTCGCCCGTGCGGCCACGCCACCCCTCGTGCTCGCCTATGCCCCCGGAGCCGGCGTCCCCTCGTGGAGCGAGCTGAGCCGTCTCGACGCCTGGGCCCGGCAGATGGCGTCCGAAGTGAGGGCCTGGGTCGAGCACGGCACCGGTGTCGATCACCCGCGACTGACGATCGCCGCCTCCGACGGGCCGCTGGGGCAGGGCGACCTCGACCGCGCCGAGGCCTTGCGCCGGATGATCGTCAACAGGCTTCGCCGCGCCCTGCCCGAGGAGCGGTTCGCCCGCGCGCTGGCGACCGTGGAGGAGAGCATCGGGTTCGCCGAGGCCGTGCCGGCCGGCGGGCCGCGAGCCGAGGCGCCTTCCCCGGCCGCGGGCCTCCAGGTCTCCGTGAGCCGCCCGCCGCTGCCGGCGCCGCCCGGCGCCGGACGGAGCGTCGGCGCGCCGGTGCCCGCCGCGGACGTCGCGCAGCTTCGTCACCACATCGCGCTGGACGGCGCCCGGCCGCTGGTGCTGCGGCCGTCCGCCGGCCCCCGGCTGCGCCCCGTCGAGCAGGTGGAGATCCGGGAATGGGCCGAGCAGCTTCAGCAGGAGACCGAACAGTGGGTGCGCCACGGCGCCGGCCATCTGCCCCGATTGACCCTGGTCCTGCCCGACGACACGGACGAGAACGACCTCGCTCGGGCGAACGCGGTCCGGGCCGAACTGACCGCGCAGCTCCAGCGCCCGCCGGTCACCCGGGACAGCACGCAGCTGCCCAACCTGGGATCCGGCGTTCGCGTCCTGCGGCCGACCGCCGGGGCACGGCCCGCCGGTTCGGAGCCGGACCGGATCAGTGTGGTGGTCGAACGGCCGGACCTGGCGGCTCTGCGCAGGCTCGACGACCGGCCGACGGTTTTCGACAGTGCCTTCCCCGCGATCCACGGACCGATGGTCAGCCGTGCGGTGGAGTCGGTGCTGGCGGCCGTTCCGCACCGGCGGGCGGAAGCACTCGAGGAGCTGCCGGCCGAGGTGCGGCGCGGGCTCGCCGCGGATCCCGCGGCGCTGGACGCGCTGCTGGCTCTGCCCGACTCCGCCGACCTGGCCGCGGTCCTGCTGACGGAGGTGCTGGACCGCGTGCGGCGGCCCGAGGCCGCGCGGCGCGCGCTGCGGGCCCAGATCCGTCCGCTGCTCCGCGACCCGCTTCTCGCCCGTCGGCTCCTCGACGCCGGAGCCCGCGTCGCCGTCGCGTCGAGTGGCGTCCCGGTGGACCGCCACCCCGCCTTCGGCCTGGCCGCCGCCGAGGGACCGGGTGACAGGAACGCCCGGGGCGCGGCCCTGGCCGCGTTCGCGGCCGTCCGCGAGGACGCGCTCTCCGTACGTCCCGGAACCGGCCCGGGTACGGCCGTCGGAACCCACGAGTTCGCCCACGTGATCGGCGCCGTCCTCTCCCCCGAGCAGGCGACCGCGGTGCGTGCCGCCTTCGCCGAGCTGCAGGCGGCGGACGTGCTGGAGCTGAAGGCCGGCCCCGGCCGTCCGCTGACGGCGCGCTGGCCCGACGGACCGCTGTTCGCCCGGGACCGACGGGTCGGGGGACCCAACCACTCCGCCACCTCGGCCGCCGAGTACTTCGCCCAGCTCTCCACGGCGTGGGTGGGCCTCAACGCCGGTCGGGACGCCACCACCGGCGAACCCGTGAACAACGGTGCCGCCTGGGTCCGTGCGACTCAGCCGACGGCCGTGGTCACCGTGCTGGAGGAGCTCTACGGAGCGGGCACCGAGGGCGACCGGCACCCCGCGGAGTCCGTTCCGGGCGGCGCGCTGTCCGCGGAGGAGGACGGCCCGGCCGTCCCGGCGGCGGAGCGCCCCGACTCCGCCGCGGAGACCGCCGCCCCCGACGACACCACCCCCCTCGGCGCGTCCGACCGCCCCCTCGGGGTCCGGCCCCTGCCGGCTCCGCCCGGGCCGCGCCGCGCGGAACCGGCCGACGCCCGCAGCGCGCTGCTGACCGGCCTGGGCAGCGAACCCCTCGTGCTGGACCCCGCCTACCTGAGCGACCCTTCCCTGCTCGACCACCTCGGGTACGACCTGTGGCACTGGGCGCGGGAATTCTCGGCCGAGGTGGCGGTGTGGTACCTGTACGGTCGCGGCGCCCTGCCTCAGGCGCACATCGAGGTCACGGGCGTTTCCCCCGCGATCGGTCAGCTTCTGCGGCAACGCCTGGTCGACGCCCTCACCGCCCAGTTCTACGTCACGCGGTGGCACGACCTGTGGGACGGCCTCGCCGAGAACGTCGTCCTTCGCACGGCAGCCGTCGCATCCGCTCAGCCCTCGGCGCGCGTCCTCGCATGGCAGCCGCCCCCGCCGAGCCCCCACCCGCGCTCCGCAGCCACGGCTCCGGCCGGCCCCGCGGCGTTCCTGACCCGTCCACGAGCGGACCGGTCGCATCCGGGAGACGTCGCGGCCCTCGAGACCTTCCTGACCAAGAGCCGCGTTCCCGCGTTCTCGATGGAGATCCCGGACGGCGCCATCGTGTCGGCCGTTCTCTCCCAGGACCTCGACCGCTTCGACGACTGGGCCAACAGGGCGCTCAACGAGCTGGCGCACTGGCACCGCTTCGCCGGCGGCAGCATGCCGGAACTCCGGATCAGGATCGAGGCCGCGCCGGGAGCGGCGGAGGCCGCCCTGGGGCACCAGTTCCGTGCGGAGGTTCACCAGTACCTGGACGAGGCGGATGACGACCCGAGGGCCGCCGAACTCGGCTCGTTCCTCACGGAAGGCCCCATCGAGACGGTCGTCGACACCGGATTCCAAGGCCGGAGCCGCCTCACCGCCGTCCTGGACCGGCCAGTTCCGGAATCCATGGTGCCGCGCGGTCGCGGACAGTTCGAGCAGCTCTTCCCGGCGCAGGTTCCGGGTGACCCCGACGCCGTACGCGCCGATCTGCTGGAGGAGGACCCCCGCCTCCGGATCGCCGCGCTGGCCGCGCTCTCCACGCCCGAGCGCCGCTGGATGGCGATGGACGCCGAACTGCTCGCGCAGCTGGCGCGGACCACCCACTTCGCCGAGACCGCAGCGGCGTTGATGGTCGAGGTCGGGCCGGGAGTGGGACGACGGGTGGCCGCACGCGCGGCAGCCGAGGGACAGCTCCGCATGATGATGCACGACACCGGCATCATCACCGGCCTCATGGCCGCCGGTGCGCGGGTACTGGTCGTCGGGAACCACGACTCCTTCCCCGTTCTGTATCCCGAGGCACAGCCCTCGGCCCTGATGGGACTGACCCAGGGGACGCTGGTCGCGGTGAGGGAGGACTTCCTCACCGGACGGCCAGGACCGGACTCCACGGAACCGGACAGTTCCCACGCCGCGAAGCGGTACGGGTTGCTCGTGCACGAGGTCGCGCACGCCGTGCACGCCAGGCTGCCGCTGAGCGACTGGTCGGTCGTCGAACGCGCCTACTGGACGCTCCGGATGGCGGACGACGCCGAAGTGGGCGCCGACTTCCCCCTGGACCAGATGACCTCGCGTTGGCCCGGCGGCCGCCGCTGGGCCGACGGGGGAACGGAGAACTACTCCGCTCAGGACCCACTGGAGTTCTTCGCCGAAGTCGTCGCCACGTGGCTGGGCGCCAACGACATCGACGAACTGCAGCCGGCGAACAACGGCGCCGCATGGGTCCGCCTGACCCAGAACGGCGAGCTGGTGGATCTGCTGACCCGTCTTTTCGGGCCCGGGGCGGAACCCGGAGGTCACGAACGCTGGAGCGAGGCCAACCGCGGCCTGTGGGCGTGGGCCGAGGACCTGGAAGCGGCGTCGGGCAGCGAGGCGGTGCCCGGGAGCGCCCGGCCCGCCTCGCTGCCGACCGGCGACGTGCCGGCGACGTCCTCCCCGGCCGGCAGAAGCCGCCCGGGCGTCGCGGAGCCCGCGAGGACGGGCGTGCCCCGGGGAATCGCAACCCCGTCCGCACCCGGCCGGGTACGGCAGGAGGGCACCGGATCCTCCTCGGGAGAGAGCGAGCGGGACGATTCCTCGTCCGAAGACAGTCCGTTCCAGCGGGTCGGCGGCCCCGCCGCGGTCTCCTACCAGGTGGCCGTCCAGGCCGGCACGCACCCCGGCACCTCCGCGCCGCCGCCCGATCCGGTGCAGGAGGCGGTCGACCGGTTCAACCCCCTGCGGCTCGTCGTCCGCCCCGACCACATCGCCCGTACCCCCGACGAGACCCTCGTCCTGACGTCGTCCCGGCGTCCCGACCCGCAGGCGGTCCTCGCCCGACTCGCTCCCTGGGCTGCCGACCTGGTCCAGGAGCTGACGGCCTGGGGCAGCCACCGGCGACCCGTGTTCCCCACCCTCCTGATCACGGCGGTGGGAGGCACGCGCCGTCAGGCGGAGCAGCACGCCGCCGGAGTCCGGGAGACCGCCGCGATGGCCCTGCGACAGGCCCTCCTCGCGCGACATTCCCTGCATCTGCCCGACATCGCCGCCACCGCCGAGACCGTGCTCGTCCCCGACCCCCCGTCCGCCGCACCGTCCGCGCACGTACGCGTCACGCTCCGCGTGGTGGATCCGGCCCCCGGCACGGGCCTCCCCGAACCGCCCGCCCTCATCACCGAGCCGTCCGGGTCCCGCTCCGCACCCGCGCCCGTCCCGCCTCCGGCCTCCGGGCCGGCGCGGGTTCCCGGCCTGGGCCCCGACGGACGGGTGGCCTCCCTGCGGCTGGTCCTGCCCGGCAACGCGGGGAGCTGGCCCGCCTCGCTGCCCGCCGACGTGTCCGCCTGGGTCGGCGTGCTGGTGGACGAACTGGCCGCGCTTCCCGGTAGGGGACCCCGCATCACCCTGACGGGCTGGCGTTCCCCCTACGCCGGCTCCACCAGCGGCGACACGGCGGCGGAAGAAGTGCGCCTGCGGCTGCACAGCGCCGCGCGTGCCCTCCTGGCCTCCCGGGGCCACGTACGGCCGGCGAACCCCTTCGACGGAGTCAGGGTCGTCTCCGGGGGCCCGGTGCCGGCCGGCAGCGCCTACCTGGACGCCTCCGGGAACCCGCTCGATCAAGCGGTCGTCCACGTCACCGTGGACCGCGATCCCGCGCCGGTCCGCCGTCAGCTGCCCGAAGACGCCCCGGCGGCCGTGGCACCCGCGTCCTCCGGACCGGAGGCGTCCTCCGCTCCGGTCGCACCGAGCGGCGTTTCCGCTCCCACCGGCGCCCTCGCCACGGACCACCGGGCGACGTGGCTCGCCTCACTGGCGACGGAGGAACTGGCGCTCACCGAGGAACAGCTGGCGACGGGGAACGGCACCGGCGGGCTGCCCCGGTCCACGCGCCGCCTGGTGCGCGACTGGGCGGCGGCCTACGCGGCGGAAGCCACCGCGCACCGCCTCCACACGGCGGGGGGACCGCTGCCCTCCGCGGTCGTCCGGTCCGGACCCGGATCGCGCGACGCGGCCGACCTGGTACGTCGGGAACTCGACGCGGCGCTGCGCCTCGAGTTCGCCGCTGAAGGCTGGGAGGAGCTGCAGCTGCGGGTCCGGGACGCCCTGCGGACGGACATCGTCCCCGACGCGGAGGCGCGGGGTGCCGTCGTGCCGGTCACCGTTCTCGTGCACCGTCCGCCGCTGCCGGAGCTCGCCCCGCCCGTCTCGTACGGCCTGCCGCACGGCCTGCCCGGCGACCGCCTCACCCGGCCCTCGCGGGACCGGCTGCACCCCGGCGATCTCGCCATGCTGCGCGAGACCCTGCTGCGGCACCCTTTCCCCGGGCTGCGGCTTGAGGCGACGGGTGGTCTCTCCCTGCGGGACGACCGGGAAGCGCGAGGTGCCGAAGTACGGGAGCGGATGGCCGATCTCGTGCGGGAACTGTCCGTATGGCGCAACCACGGCGGCGGCTACCTGCCCGTCCTGCGGGCCCACGTCGTCTCCGCTCCCGGCACGGACGTGGAGGAGCAGGTCGCGGGCGCCCTCGCCGACCTCGCCGAGAACTATCTGGAGGCGCAACGGGCCTTGTCCCGGGAGGACGCCCCGCGCCCGTTCGCGACCATCCGGACCCGTCAGGATGCGGACCCGCGCCTGCCCCCGGGAACCGTCCTGCTCGAACTCGTCCTGGACCGTCCCGTCCCGGAGACCCTGGAGCCGGTCCGGCCCGGCACCTTCGAACTGGACCGTCCGGCCGTGGCCCCGGGCGACCCCGACGCCGTCCGGCGCGCGCTCCTCGCCCCGGATCCGGGGGCGCGGGCCGAGGCACTGGCCGGCCTGACGACGCCGGAACGACGCTGGATGGCCATGGACCAGGGGCTGCGGACAGGGCTGAGGAGACTGCCGTACTTCCCCGAGGTGGCCGCCGCGCTGCTGGTGGAGCTGGACGAAACGCCGTACGGCATCCGTGACCGAGCGCGCGCCCGCGCCGCCGCGGAGGGACAGCTGCGGCTGATGACGCACAACGAGGACCTGGTGACACGGCTCATGGCGGCCGGCGCCCGGTTCGTCGTACTGCCCGGAGCCGACAGGGTGATCACTCTGGACCACCCCGCCGGTCCCTCGCCGTACAAGGGCGCGGGGGAGGCGCACGGCGTCCTGGCGTCGTTGCGCGAGGACTACCTCACCGGACGCCCCGGTCCGGTCAACCCGAACGCGGCACGGATCCTGACGGGTCGGCGCCACGGCGCCGCCGTCCACGAGTTCGCTCATCTGCTGCACGGTCTCCTCGGCCCTCGCGACACCGCGGTGCTCCAGCGCGCCTACTTCCGCAACGTCGCCGCGGACGCCGCCGAATCGGCCGCGTTCGGTGTGGCGGGGCTCAGCGACCGCTGGCCCGGTGGGCGGCGGTTCGGCGTTCCCTCCGCCGACGGCGCTCCCGTCCGGGAGACCTACGCGGCGACCAACGAGCACGAATTCTTCGCGGAGTTGGCCGTCGCCTGGCTCGGGCTGAACGACCAGCTCGATCCGGCCACCCGCAGGCAGGCCAACAACGGGGCCGAGTGGGTGCGGTCCTCCCACGAACGGGAACTCGTGGAGTTGCTGGAGCGAGTGCTCGGGCCGGGCGACCGGGCGGGCGCCGGAATCGCCCGGCTGGTCGCCGACGCCGATGCGGTCGAGGAGCTCGCCCGACGGCAGGAGGTCGGCAGGACCGTACGCCCCGATGCCGACGACCCCGCCCTACGGCCGCCGGGAGAGCCCCTTCGCCCCGCGGTCGGACGGCGGTTGCTCGACGACGAGTTCTCCGACGACGAGGGCACGACGTCGCAGAACACCCTCCGTTCCCCTTCTTCCGAGGACCCGCGCTCCGCGCCCGCGGACCCGGACACGATCACCTCCGCCCCGGTCGATCCGGCTCCGGACCCGCACGGCGCCGCGGCGGCCGTGGAACCGCCGGACCGAGCGGAAGAGGAGCAGGCGTGGCCGGACACCAGGGCCGGCGCCTGGCAGATGGACGGGGCGACCGCGACCCTCTCCGAGGAGGCACGCGCATGGGTGCGTGCGCTGATGGACGAGACGGCACTTCTGCGCCGTGCCTCGGTTCCCTCCGGCCGATACCCCCGGGTCGTCCTCACCGGCTGGGCCGACGAGGTGACCGGTCATCCGGCCGGCCGGACCGGGCACGCCGCTCGGACAGGGCAGCAGAGGGCAGCCGCCGTACGGGACCTCCTCCGGTCGGAAGCCGCCGCCTTGACCGAGTCGACCGATACGACCGGGAACCCGCCGGACCCGTTCGCCACCGCGGCCCTCCGCACCGGGATGCCGGGGCAGGGCCGTCCCGGCCACGTGCGCGTCACGGTCCACCGGGACCCCCTCGTCACCCGGCAGCTGCTGCCCGACTCCCTCCCCGCCGGGACGTCCGCGTCGACGGACGAGGCACTCGCCCGAGCGCGACACTTCGAGGACCTGCGCGCTCCCGACCTGACCTTCTCGGGCCGTCACCTCGGCGTGCTGATCCCGGACGGCACCGTCCAGAGGCTGAGGGACTGGGCCGCGAGCTATGCCGAGGAGTTGATGGCATGGCATATGTACGAGCACGGCTCGGCGCCCACCGTGACGTTCACCGCCGTTCCCGCGGCGGTGGCCGCGGCCGAGCAGCTCCGGGACGTGCTGCTCGGTCAGCTGGAGCACGTGCTCGGCAGAAAGCTGTGGAGAAGCCTGAGCCGGTCGGTGGGCGACGGTTTCGTCCTCGAGGTCGAGACCCCGGAGCCCGGGGCGCCGCCCGCCGGCGAGAACGACCGGCACGTGTGGCTCTCCGTGGAACGTCCTGAGCTCGGGGACGCCCGCCCCTACCTGCGCGCGGGCGGTCCGCCGGCCCAGCCGGACGAGCTGCCGTTCAGCACCCGTCCCCGCCCCGACCGGCTGCACCCGCTCGACGCCGCCGCTCTGCGGACGTACCTCCACAAGCAGCTTTTCCCCGGGGCGACGATGACTCTCACCGCCAGGGAATTCCTCACGGGTGATTTCTCCAAGAAATCCATCGGGCTCGTCAAACCCATGTTGTGGCTGGTGGAAGAGGTCGAACTGTGGCACGACCACGGCGGCGGGTACCTGCCTCTGCCGCGGCTGACGGTGACCGTCGCTTCGGACGTTCCGTTCGCCTCCGCGACCGACCGCGTGGTGAAGCTGTTCCGTGATTCCTACCGGCATGCCAAGCAGCATGCGGGCGTGGAGCATCTGGCGGACGTTTTCGGTCCCGTGATGGTCCACGTGGATGTCGACGAGACCCAGGACGAGAACAGCGTCCGGGTGAACCTCGGGCTGGACCGCCCGGTCATCGACACGCTGCGGCCGGTGTCGCCCGGGCTTTTCGAGCGTGAGCACCCGGCCATGCGGCCCCATGACGTCGACCGCCTCCGCCAGATGCTCCTCAGTCCCGACCCTTCGGTACGCGCGGCGGCCCTCACCGACCTTCCTCCGCCCCAGAGGCGCTGGCTGGCCATGGACGCGCCCCTGCTCGACGCACTTGTCGACCTGCCGTACTTCCCGGAGGTCGCGGCCGCCCTGCTGGTCGAACTTTCCGATGAAGGCGATTTCATCGACCGGACCGCGGCGAGGGCCGCGGCCGAGGGGCAGCTGCGACTGGTATGCAGCAACCACCGGCTGATCGCCGACATCATGAAGGGCGGTGCTCGCGTTCGCGTGACGCCCCGGGACGCCGCACTGGAGAAGGGGCTCGATCCCGATGTGGCTCGCCGTCTCCTCGGGATGACGGGCGGTTTTCGGGTGAAGGTTCAGGAGGAGCCCCTGGTCGGCGCCCGCAACGTCGAAAGAATGTCCCGTCATGAAGCCGAAGAGACGAAGAGGCTCGTCGAAGCGCTGGAGGAAGAGAAGCGAAGGCACGCCCCGGGTGACCCCGGTGTCGCCTCCCCCGTGCGCGACGGGATGAACCCCGGCGAGCGGGCGATCGTCTCCGGGCGCTTCGCCCCGCAGGGGGACCTCGACGACCGGAGCGGGAGCGGGACACCGCGTACCGGAGACCATGACGAGCGCCGCGCCAGGTACGCGCTGGTCGTCCATGAGTTCGCCCATGTGCTGCACCACGCCATGGCCGTCGCGGACCGGGCGGTCATCGAGCGCGCGTACGTGGCCAACCTGCAGGCGGACCGGGAAGACCTGAGCGTGGGCGGAGTCGGAGCCCTTGCCCCGAGGTGGCCCGATGGCCGGCTGCGCAGCGAAGAGGGAGGAGAGCTCAACTACTCGGCGAAGAACGTGTACGAGTTCTTCGCCGAACTGGTGGCCGTGTGGCTGGGCGTCAATCACCAGAAGGACTCCTGGACCGGCGACCTGGCCAACAACGGGAACGAATGGGCCCGGGCCGCCTACGGAACCGGCCATCCCGACCTGGTCGACCTCCTGGAGAGGCTGCTGGGACCCGGCTACGCGAACGTGCGGGACTTCTGGAACGACCGGAACACCGACCTTTGGGACGTCGCGCGGCTCCAGGAACGGATGTGGGCGGGCGACGACTTCGTCTTCGAGCAGATGGACGTGGACATCGACGCCGAGCTGGCGTCCACCGACGACGATCACGACGCCGCCATGGACGCCGGTCTCGACACGTTCTCCGACATGGACGAGGCGTTCTCGGACCAGGAGGGAGCGGAAGGACCGGGCGGGCCGGGTCCCTCAGCCGCGGCGCGCCCCTTGGTCCACCGTCTCGTCGGCCCCGACGGGACGGCTGAGGCCGGCCCCGGGCCGGGCCGTCAAGACGTCCGGTTGTCCGTGGAGATGGACGTCCACCGGGCGGCCGACGCCGATGAGCTGCGCGCCGCGCTGGCCTCCTGGACCGAAACGGGTACGACGGCCGACGGCACCCGGAGCGCGACGCTGTCGGTGCGGGCCCCCGAGGGCGCGCAACCGGACGCGATGCGCCGGGCCGCCGAGGTGCGGGCCCTGCTCGATGAGCGGTCGCCGGAACCGGAAGGGGAAGACCCCCGTGTCACCCGTTCCGTGACGACGGTCCACGCCGTGCCCACACCGACGGCGGACGCCGCGGGACCGGCACCCGGCCGCGTACACATCACCGTCGGCGCGCACGCTCCCTCCCTGCCCCGGCGCGGCCGCGCTCGTGCGGGCCGGCTGGACCTCGACGGTGCCGCGAAGCACCTGTCGGGCGAGGCCCGCGCGTGGGTCCGTGCCGTGGTGGGCGAATCCGCCTTCCTTCACCACGCCTGGAACGACCCCGACCGGCCGGCACCGCTGCCGCGGATCACCCTCAGCGGCGGTGCCCCGACCGGGACGACGACCGCCGAGGACGCCCGGGCCGAGATCGAGGCCGTCCGCCGTCTGCTGCACGCCGAAGCCGCCGAGCTGATCGGCTCCCGGGGTCTTGCCGGCGTCCTGCCCAACCCCTTCGACACCGACGCCGTGCTGTCCGGCACCGCGCTGGAGGGCCTCGCGTCCGGCCAGGTCCGCGCATCCGTCCGCCGGACCCCTGTGGACGGTCGGGCCCGGTACCTCGAATCCCTGGAGGCGGCGGACTTCACCCTCTCCGCGGACGAGCTGAGCGACTGGCTGTCCCCCACGGAGGACGGGCCGCTGGAGGACTGGGCCGCCCTCTACGCGGCGGAGCTGATCGGCTGGCACCTCTATGGAGGCGGCGCGCTCCCCACGGTGGACATCACGGCTCCTCCGGAGGCGCGTGACGCCGCCGAGCGGACGCGCAGCCGTCTGCGCGGCGCTCTGGAGCTCGAACTGCCCGGGTCCCGGTGGGCACACCTGCGCGGCCTCGCCCTGTCCGGGATCCGGATCCTGGCGGAGCCGACGCCTCACGGACCGTCGGCAAGGGAACACCGGTCGCCCGTGGTGACGCTCACCGTGCAGCGGCCGACGCCCCCCGCCCCGGCGCCCGACCCCCGTGACGTCCGGCCGACGCCGCAGGAACCGCCGGCCTCGGCCCTGACCCGGCCACGCAGGGATCGACTGCACCCCGGTGACGTGGCCATGATCCGCGCCCATCTTCACCACCGGCCCTTCTGGGAACTGCGTCTCGCCGACGGAGAGAACGCCGGCCTGATGGGAGCGCTCCGAGGCGACCTGCGCGTGGTGCGCGGGCGGCTGTCGGCGCTCGTCACGGAGATGGCCACCTGGCGAGCACACGGCGGTGGCCACCTGCCCCGGCTGACGGTCCGCGTGGTCGCCGCCGACGGCGTGCCCGCGGAGACGAGGACCGCCGAGGCCCTCGCCGAGCTCTCCCGTCTCTACGACAGCCAGCGGCGGAGGATCGGTCGCCCCGATGCGCCGAACCCGTTCGCGTGGGCACGAACCGAGGTGATCCGCGACGCGGACTCGGAGCCGGACGGCATCGAACTGCGCATCCTGCTGGACCGGCCCGTCCCCGAGACGCTCGTACCACTGTTCCCCGGAGCGTTCGAACTGGCCTGGCCCGCAGTGGCTCCGGCCGACCCCGCCGCGGTCCGTGCCGAACTGCTCAGTCCCGATGAGGACACCCGCGCGACCGCCCTCGGCTCCCTGACGCCGCCCGAGCGACGCTGGATGGCCATGGACCACGTCCTGTTGGAGGACCTGGTCGGGCAGGAGTGGTTCGCCGAGGTGGCCGCGGCCCTTCTCGTCGAGTTCGCTCCGGAGTTCGGCGTGCGCTTCCGCGTCCTGGCCCGTGTGGCCGCCGAGGGGCAGCTGCGGGCCGCCATGGACCGTCCGCGGGCGCTGGCCGAACGCATGGCGGACGGCACGCGCGTCGTGCTGCTTCCGGGCAACGCGCGAGTCCTGGACATCGACGCGAACACCGGGCCCGCGACGGAACGGGTGGTCGCCCAGAACCACGTCCTCCTGGTGTCGGTCCAGGCGGACCCGCTGGCCAACTGGAACTCCCCCTACTACAAGGCGATGTACGGCACCGTGGTCCACGAGATGGCCCACGTCCTTCACCAGGCCCTCACCCCTCGGGACAAGGGACTCATCGCCGGGGTCTTCCGTGAGAACCGTGCGGCTGACGCGGCCGAACTGGCCACGCGCGCCCCGCAGGAGCTGTCTCCCCGATGGCCCAACGGACGGCGCTGGGGAGGGAGCGGGCCGGACGGAGAGCCGGTCGGGGAGAACTACTCCGCCCGCAACGACCGGGAGTTCTTCGCCGAGCTGGTCGCGGCATGGCTGGGCGTCAACGTCCAGGAGGACGGCTTCAGCGGGACCCGCGCCAACAACGAAGCGCGGTGGGTGCGCGAGGAGTACGGGACCCGCGCCCCCCGACTGGTGGCACTGCTCGAACGGCTCTTCGGCCCGGGCAGGGGGCTGGGGGACACCATGCCGTGGGACAGGAGCAACGCCCGGCTGCGCAGGCTCGCGGACGCGCAGGAGGGCGCGGTCATCGACGCCCCTCCCACCCGCCGCTCCGACGCGACCGGCGTCCGGCTTCCGCTCGCGCACACGGTCATGGCCGATACCGCCGAGCTGATCCTCACGACGGACGCGACCCAGCGCATCGGCAGCAGGGAACTGGCCGCCGCCATGGACGACTGGGCCGGCGCGCTCGCCGCCACGTCTCCCGGCGGGAACGCCCACGGGCGGCGACTGGTGCTCGTCGCCGTCGCCGGTCCCGCTGACCGGCCGCACGCACTGCGACGTGCGGCCGAGGTGCGGTCCCGCGTCGTCGGCATGCTCGCCGGGCGGTTCCCGGGAAACGCGGCCTGGCACCCGTTCCCCCCGCTGACGGGACAGTCGCGGCTGGTGGTACGGGAGGACCCGGCCGCGGAGCCGAACCGCATCGAGATCACACTCCGTTTCGACGGCCCCGCCCCCGCCCGCCCCCGCCGCGCCCTCCTGCGGGCCGAGGGTCTCCTCGTCGACACGCGCCGGACCACCGGCGCACTCCCCGAACGGACCACGGCCTGGATCGCGAGCCTCATCACCGAGTCGGCGTTCCTCCAGCGCTCCGGCGCCGTCGCCGGACGGCCCGTGCGGTTGCCCCTGCCGGTGCTCACCGCGTGGGGCACCCCCGAGACCTCTTCCGGCCATGCCGAGGCCGCCCGGTCGCTCCTGCGCGACGCCGCCGAACGCCTCATCGCCGACCGCGGTCTCACCGGCGTGCTCCCCAACCCCTTCGACACGGCGGACCTGCTGTACCGCGGCTTCCGGTACGGACGTGTCGGGCAGGTCCGCGTCACGGTCTGGCGCCAGAGGCCGGCGGAGCGGGGGACGGAATCCACCGTCCCCGCCCCGGACGTCTCTCAGGGCCCGTCACGGGAGCTCGCGGCCGCCGGCGTGCCGCCGCGACGGGACGCCGCCGTCCCCCCGGCCCCGGAAGCGGCGGAAGCCGCGCGGGCCGTCCTCGAGATGCTCTCGCGGGGCACCCCGGCCCCCGTCGGCGACCACCACGTCCGGTTCCCCGCTGACCGGACGGATCCCGACGACGAGACGCGCACGCGGCTCGACGCGTGGATCAGGTCCCTGCTCGCCGAAGTCCGGACGTGGCACCGCCACGGAGGCGGCCACCGGCCCGCCCTGACCGTCGTGGCCGCCGCCGATCCCGAGGACACCGGTCCGCTGCCCCGACTGCGCGCCGAGGCCGTGCGCGGACTGCTCCACCACGCATGGGGCGAACTGACGTACACGCCGGCGACCGCTCTGCTCGCGCAGATGATCGACGCGGCCGCCCTGGTCCGGGTCCGCCGGAGGCCGCACGACGCGGACGTACGGATCGAGGTCAGCCGACCCCGGCCGCACGACCCCCTTCCCGGACCTCCCCGCGCCCTCGACGACGCGTACCCCGTCGAGGCGCCCTCGGCCGCACTCGTCGAACGTCTCCAGCGGACGGAAGCCGGCCCGGCACACCTCTCCGCGCTGCGCGACCTCCCCGCGCCGCGACGACGGGGACTCGCCCGGGACCCGGGTTACCTCGACTGGCTGACCGGCCGGCCCGACTTCGCCCACGCCGCCGCCGTCCTGCTGCTCGAGACGGAGCCCGGCCTGCGCAGGCCGAGGCAGGCACGGGACCGGGCGGAGCGGGAACTCCGGCGCATGGCCGTCGACCGCGCTCTCGTGGCAGAGGTGATGCGGGCGGGCGGACGGGTCGCCGTCGTCCCCGACACGGCCTCCCTGGACCGAGCGGGGGCCATGCGACCGGTCGAGCGCCGGCCGCACCGGCCGAGCCTGGTGCGGGGCTCCTTCGCCGCCGTCCACGAGGGCACACTGCTGGACGGAGCGGGCGCGGCGGTGCCCGACGGGAACCGCGGGTTCGGCCCGGCTGCCCATGGCTTCGCGCACATCCTGTTCCACCACCTCGACGACGCGCGGCAGTCCGTCGTCCGTGCGGAGTACCGCCGACTGCTGGCCCTGGACGCGCAGCAGCTCGCCGCGCACCCGCGGGAAGTACGGGCGAACTGGCCGGACGGCCCCCGCTACGGCACCGGCTCCCGCCGTGCGGAGGAGAACGAGGCATCCACCGGCGTGGAGGAATTCTTCGCGCAGGCGTCCCTCACCCACCTCGCGATGAACGGCAGCGTCAGCCTGCCCACCCGCCGCCCGGCACACAACGGAGCGCGATGGGGCCGCGACCACTACACCGACGACTTCTTCACCCTGCTCGCCGCGGTGTACGGACCGGGCAGGGAACCCCGGGGCGTCCCCGCGGCGCTGCCCGACTCCGACACGGAGTCGTTCGTCACCGCCGACTCCGGGACCGGTCCCGAATCTCTCACCACGGCCGATTCGGACACCGGGTCGTTCGTGACGGCCGAGTCCAACGTGACGGACGATTCCGACTCCGACACGGAGTCCTTCGTGACGGCGAGCTCCGGTCCGGACCGGGCCGGGGACGGTACGGAGGCCCATCCCCTCCTCGTCGCGGACCGACCGGTCGAGGACGATCGCTTCCCCGTCTTCGCCACCACCCCGGGACACGACGGCCCGCCCCCCGGCCTGACCGCCTGGGTGAGGAACCTGGCGAGGGAATTCGAGGCCCGCCGGGCCACCGGAGCGGACTTCCCCACGCTGCGCGTGAGCGGACGGCCGTCGGCCGTCGGCGACGACCGCGGTCGAGCCGACCGGTGGGCGGAGCGGACACGACAGGCGGTCGAAGACGCCTTCACCACCGCTGTGCGCGAACTGGGCCTTCACGGAGTTCCCAACCCCGCCGCCTTCGCCCTGATGGACCTGGCCCCGTCGGCCACGGACGAGGACACCGACGCCCTCGTGCTGTCGCCCGATGCCCGGGGAAACCCGGTGGCGGTGGTGATCAGCGTGGACCGCACCGGTACCGAACCCGTGCCACCGCCCCTGCACCCGGCCGACCGCGGGGCCCTCGACGCCGTGCTGCGCCGTCACCCCGACCCCGAGAGGAACTTCGTCTCCAGCGGCAGCCCGGCGGGGCTGGACGCCACTCACCTCGCGGTGCTGGACGCCTGGGCGACCGAACTGGCGGAGGAGACGGCGGCTTGGCACGACCACGGAGGAGGCAACCGGCCGATCCTGGAGCTGAGCTACTTCCCGGCGCGGGGCGACGCCGTCGACCTGGCGGACGGGATACGTCACCACCTCGCCCTCCGGCTCGGGCAGCGGCAGGCCGGTTCTGAGCACGCCGACGCCCCGTCCCTGGCCGGAGACGCGCGGCTCCTCCCCGCGTCCTCTCGCTCGGGCCCGGCGATCCCCGAAGGCGGCCTCGTCGTCCGGGCCGCGCTGCGGCGTCCGGCTCCGGAGCGGCTGCGCCAGTACGCTCCGTCCGTCCACGCGCAGCAGTTCCTTCAGCGACGGCCCCTGAACGTCGCCGCACTGGCCGACACCCTGGTCCGCGGAACGACCGGCGAGTGGCGAGCGGCACTCGGGGCGCTGCTCCCCGCCGAGCGTCGCTGGTTGGCCGCCCGTCCCCAGGTGATCACGCGCATCGCGGGACGGCCGGACTTCGCCGACATGGCGGCCGCGCTGCTGACGGAGCCGCACGAGGACGTCGTTCGGCCCCAGCGCTTCGAGGCGGCCGTCGCACAGGCGCTGACCGGGGCCGAAACGGACCCCGCCGAACTCCTGCTCTCCGGAGCGCGCGTGATGGTGGTGCCCGGCGGGGCCGCGACGGACACCGGCACACCGGTTCCGCGGCCGGGCGAGATCCTGGTCGTGCACGAGCGGACGCCAGCCGATCCGGCGGGCCCGAGCGCGGATCGACAGGGTACGGACCGCGTCGGGGAAGCACAGGACCGGCCCGGTGAGGACGAGGACCCCGGTCCCGGAGAGTCGGGCGAGCCCGAGGGGGCCGGCCGCGTCTCCGCTTCGGCGGCCGCCTCTTCTCCGCGGGCCACCACGGACCGGCCCTCCGGGGACTCCAGCGGGACCGGAGCCCGTGCGGGCGTGCGCGAGGCCGACGGGACCGACCCCGACGAGGAGGGTGACGGCCCCGGCCGTGACGACGACGGCAGCGGCGGTCCCGGTCCCGGCCCCCTCCGGCCCGGGGGAGGGGACTCGCCCGCGGGTGGCACGCCCGCCCGCCCGGACGCCGGGGACCCGGACCGGTCCGCGGCCTCCGGCTCGCCCGGCACCGCTCCGGCGGCCGCCGCCGACGGTCCGCACCAGGGCGTCCTCCCGCCCACGGAGCCCGGGACCGCGCCGGCCGGACGCGACGACCCGGACCCCTCGCCCCCGGCCGCCGCGCCGACCGCGGTCGAGCGCGCCGACCGGATCGCCGAACAGCAGGTCTTCTCCCCGCCGGACCACCTGACCCGCGAGGACTTCCGGCAGACCATCGGCCTGGAGACCGTGGAAGCGGTCGCCACCCGCCTGCGGGACGGCGTCCTGGAAGAGCTTCCCCGGATGCTGCCGGAAGACCTCGGTGCCGCGGCGGGACGCGCGGTGGAGCGGGCGTTCACCCGGGCGTCCCTGCCGGCCACCGTGCGCCAGGCGGTCGGCGACGTTCTGGAACTCCCCCTGGGCGACGGCGCCGACGCGGGCCGCCTCCGGCTGCGGATCAGGCTCGGGGACTGGATCCAGGTCACCGACCCGCACGGGCGGCCCGTGCCCGATGCCGCCGTCCTCCGCGGGTACGACGGGTACGACCGCCGGCCCGACGAGAACCGCGAGCGGCGGGTGCAGGAGATCACCGACCGCCGTACGGCCAACACCTCCTCCGTGTCGTCCACGCGCACCGTGGACGTCGACGCGATGTTCTCGATGAGCTCCCTGCGGGCCGATCGCTCGCTCAACCTCACCGGTGGCGGGGTCCGGGGCGTGTGGGCCGCCGGGTCCGTCACCCACACCTCCAGCGCGTCCAGCCTCGCGATGACCTCGCGCGGCATCAAGGCGTCCTCCTACCGACGGGTCGACTTCCTCTTCGACGCGGGCTTCGACCTCGTCTACGACGGCCCCTCCGGTCCCCGCCAGTACCAGCGGGTGGTTCCGCACGCGCTCGTGCTCGGCGTCCCCCGCGAGCTGGCCGGCCGCGCCCCGAAGCCCGCCGGCGGTCCCGAACACGCCTCATCGCGCACGTGGCAGCACCCCACCGGGCCGATCGCGAGCAGCGAGAAGCTCCTCGGGGCCCTGGACCGCGCCGCCCTGGCGCGCCGGAACGCCGCGGACCCCGCGGCGTACGAGGACTGGCGGCCCGACGGAACGACCGGCCGTAGGGCCGCCCCGCCGGTCCTCACCGCGGCGGTGCGACTCCCCTACCTCTCGCGCATCGAGTCCCTGGACGACGCCGCGGGCGTCCGGACCGCCGTCCTGGCCGCCGCGGACGCACCCGGGAACGGCCGCCTCCGGCAGCAGCTCCACACCTTCGCCTCGGTGACCGAGCTGATGACCGGCCTGTACGAAGCGGGCCGGGGCCTGCACTTCTCCCCGGAACTCCCGGGCGAACCGAGCCGGGTGACGCTGGAGGCGACCTTCCACAACCCCGTGCTCACCACGGTCGATCCCTTCGCCCACCTGGAGGTCGAGACCGCCCTCGCGACCACCACCGGAGCGCAGGTCACCGAACGGGACCGGTTGGACCTGAGCGTTCCGGTCACCGGAGCGGCGCCGCTCGGCGGAAGCACGGTGCTGCGGCCGGCCCTCACCGGCGCGGTGCAGCACACCGTGCAGCTGTCCCGGCCCGGCGAGGGGGGAACCTCCTTCACCAGCAGGAAGGTCAACTGGAGCGACAAGGCCACCGCCGTCGTCGAGATGGACGCGCGGGTCGTCGCACGGGGCGTGCGCACCTCCGCCCGGGGCGGACGGCCGGGTGCCCACGAGTCCTGGGTCAGGGTCCGGGTGCGGATGGCCGAGGAGGAGGCCCGCGGCCTCGTCGCCGCGTACCCGCCGCCCGAGGCCCCCGCCGCGACCGGAGCCACCGACCACCGCGACCCGGCCGGCGACCACCACGCCCCGGCCGGCGGGCGGACCCCGGCGGGCGACGACGGCACGGGCCGCGACGGGCACGCGTCCGGCGGCGCCGGCGAACACGACACGGACCACCTCGCCCGCACCGCGCCGGGGCGCACGCTCCTGCCGCCTCCGCGGGAGACCGACTGGACCCCGCTGAGCTTCCTGGTCACCGACCTCGACGAAGGGGCCCTGCGCGACGTGCTCCGGCAGACGGTCCGGACCGTCGGGCAGAGGTTCCCCGGCTACGTCTCCGGCGGAGCGTCCTCGGACACGGCCGACGGGCGGGCCGCCCTGCCCGGGGACCGGGAACACCTGGCCAACTACATCGCGCTGGCCAACGTGCTCCAGCCGGAAGGCGTCGCGGCGCGGCTCTCCGCCATGCTCCAGGGCCACGAGAGCGTCGTCCTCACCCGCACCACCCCCACCGGCCAGGAGCGCCTCTTCCTCGGCGTCCGCGCCGTACTCGACAAGGACTCCCTGGTCTACGGCGGCAGCGATCCGCTCGAGAACGAGCTGATGACGAGCGCGCGCAACGACATCGGCCTCGTCCGGGACGACATCCACACCGGCACCGTCTCCGGAGACCTCGTGGCAGGGGTCGTGAGCCCGTTGTCCAGCCTCGCCGGGGGCGTCACCGCGTCATGGACGGCCACGCGGAGCCGGACCGAGACCGTGACCCGGCAGCTCCGCACCATCCGGGGCCTGGTGAGCCTGTGGGGAGCCCGGTTCACCGGACGGATGAGGATCGAGGTCACCGCCCGGCAGGAGCTGACGGCACCGCCCGGGACGGCGGCCCCCGCCGGCGGGCCCCCGTCCGGCGGGACGGGGCTCCCGCTCACCGCAGCCGTGCCCTCCGCCCGCACCGGTCCCGGTCGCCTCGCCGACGCCGGGGAGCGCGCGGAGCCCGGCGCGTCCGCGGAGGACACGGCCTACCGGATGCCCGGCGGGCTGGAGCCGGTGGCCGAGGAGCCCGGCCTTCCGCTGCCCGTCACCACGCCCGCCGCGCGATCCGGCGCCCCCGGACGCGCGGAGGAGGGCGCCGCGGACGCGCCCGGCGCCGGCGACCCGCTCACCGTCGTCGTCCCCGACGTGCGCGTCTCCCTGATCCTTCCGGAGGACCACCTCTACGAGCGCCTGCCCGACGGGACCGTCCACCCCGTGCCCTCCGTGGACTCGGCGCTGGACGAGGACGGCCGGCCCGTCCGTGTGCTCCGCCCCCGTTCGGGCGCCGGCGAGGTCTGGAACCCGCGGCCGGAGGAGTGGGGCGGGCACGCGGCCTTCCACCTCTTCCCCACCGGCCGGGCCATCCCCGCCGTGGAGTCCGCGCTGGCCGAACTGGGCGCCGCCCGCCTCGACGCCACCGACCGGGCCGCCCTGCACAGCCTGCTGGGCACGCTCTCCACGCGCGTCCGCGACCACTCCGGAGAGTCCCGCCGGCTCTGGGAGCGGAAGGTCCGGGAGAACGCCTACGGCGACCGCCTGTTCGCGCGGGTCTCCGTCCGGGCCGTTCTGGAGGAAGTGGTGTCCCGGGGGCCGTTCTTCGCCGGCACCGTCGTCTCCACCGGCGAGACGGCCCACGTGGCCACGGCACTGACCACGAGCAACTCGGGCTGGACGGCCGGCGGTGGCGCGGAGCTCGGCACCCGCGTCGCCCCCGCGACCACCGGCCGCATCGCCTTCGGGCCCCGCCGGGGCTGGGACAGCCCCGTGACGGACGCCGGCGAACACCAAGGGCGCGCCGAGTCCACCAACAGCGGGATCGCCACCCACGTTCTCGGACAGGCCCGGCTGCGCCTGGAGTTCACCGTCGCCACCTGGTGGTCCCACCCCCTCCCGGCACCCGGCGGCACACCGCGCGAACACCAGGAGCGCACCCCGGCGGTCGGCCTCGGAGGCCTGGTCGTCCTGGAGGCCGGGGAGGCCGCCGGGCACGGGCTCCTTCCCGCGGACCACGAGGCGGCGGTCCGCCCGCCCTTCCCCCGGACGCCCGGGGACGCCGTCGTCCCCGACGTCCGGGACGGACTGGGCACCACCCTCGTCGCCGACGTGCCGGACATGACGGGCCTCCTCGCCGACCGCATCCTTCCCGCGCTCCGCGGCCGGATCGACGACCAGCACCTCCGGGACGTGGCACTGGAGACCTTCAAGGTGCTGTCCCCGACCGGACTTCCCGCCCTGCTCGACGCCCTCCTCTCCGGCCGGGTCACCTTCGGCGTCGCGGCGCGCAACCCCTTCGTCAACAGCTACGTGGAGCTTTCCTTCGAGGCCGAAGCCGGGCCGGGCACGCCTCAAGGGCCCAGTCAGGTGCTCCGCATGGCCGACATGCGGTCCGCCCGGGTGGCGCTCGCCACCCGGACCGCGGCCGCCCAGTCGTCGGTCGCCCTCAACCTCGCCCTCACCTTCGGCCACCAGATCGCCGCCCCCTTCGACATCGCCCGGGACCTCTGGGCCGTCCTCGGCGGAAGCGGGGGCAGGGGCAGCGGCGCACGCTCCTCCTCCACCGCGGAGGAATGGCTCAACACCATGCTGCGCACCACGCACCGCCCGCTGGAGAGCCTGCACGGCCTCACCCTCCGCGTGCGCGTCAGGATCCTCAAGGGCGGAACCTCGGTCGCCGCCCTCGGCACCACGCGGACGCTGCCGCCGATCGAGTACCACCGGCCGGGCCTCCGGCTCGCCTTCCACCCCGCCACGGCCCGGCCCGAGGGCGAGCCGCCCGCGCGCCCCGCCCCCGTCGTACTGAGCCCCGCCCCGGACCCGGCCGGCCACAATCCCGGCATCCCCCTGCGCGCCGACCTGCTCCTGCGCACCGATCTGGGAGCCCTGGGCGGCCTGCGCCACTTGGTGGAAGAGGCCGAACGGATGCTGGACCAGGCCGCCGGGGGCACCGCCTTCCCGTCCTGGTTCAGGACTCCGGCCACACCGCGCGCGGCACTCGCCGCGGTCCTCGGCCACAGCTTCCTCAGCGGCCGGCTCGGCGACCTGGTGGACGGAGGCGTGCGCGTCCGGATGTACCTGCCCGGCCTGGCGGCGGGGACCTCCGGCGTCTTCGGCGTCCACCTCGCCCTGGGCCCGCTGCACCGCACCGGAGCGGCGCTCGACCACAGCGTCCGCAAGGAACTCACCCGCGCCGCCCGCCGCGTGTGGACCGCCCGGGAGACCACCGGCACCCTGCGCGTCCAGCCGAGCTTCCGCACGGGCCAGCTGGCCGTGCACGGAGCCGCCGTCGACGAGCACCCCGAGCTGCTTCCGCTCGGCCACGAGGGCGCGGGCGAGACGACGCACCTCCAGACACGTGCCGTCACGGACACCGGCGGCGGCCGCGTCGTCTCGGAGACCGGCTCCAAGGACGACGTGCCCCGCATGGTGGAACTCACCGCGGACGACGCCCTCTACACCCTCGTGTGGACGCCCGACGACGGCCCCGAGCAGACGACCAGGCTCCACGTGCGGGAGCGGGTGCTGAGCCTCTTCGTCGACGAGGCCAAGGCCGACCTGCTCACCGGTCTGCTGCCGTCCGAGCCGAGCGCCTTCGGCATGAGGAAGGACAAGGGCCCGGCGGCGCCGGCCGGAGCCCCGGAGCGCCCCGCCGCCCCGGTGCTTCCCTACGCCGACAGCGAGCTCGTCGCCGACCGCGACACCGGCAAGGCCGCCGACTGGGCGCGCCGGCTGCGGGCCGCCGCCGTCCCGCCGGCCCCCGGGCTCCGGGACGATCCGGACTTCCCCGCCGGCCCGGTCCAGGCGTGGGCCCTGTGGGAGGCCGCCCGGCGCGAACACCGCGCGGCCCGGCGCGAGGCCGTCCGGCTCGCCCTGCTGCGCGACGCGTCCTCGGGCTCCCCCGACAGCGCCGTCGTCCTCGAAGCCGCCCGGCGGCACGAGACGGAGCTCCTGCTCCGACAGGAACGGGCCGAGGAACACCTCGCCGCCTGGGGGCTGGACGAGGCGACCCGGCGAGAACTCGTGGACGCCTTCGACCGGCGCTGGACGCACGGACTCGCGGGCGGAGCCCCCGGACCGGTCGAAGACCTCCCGCGGGAGGCGGTACAGGAGGAGGCCGTCCTTCAGGAGACGGCCCTCCAGGACGGGCGACAGCCGCAGGCAACCGCACCGGAGACGGCTCCGGCACAGGCTCCGCCCGCCGGTCCCGATCCGGCGCCACCCGCGACGGCGGGGCCCTCCCCGGCCCCCGCACCCGCCGCGCGCACCGTCGTGGACTTCGCCGAAGGCGCCCTGTCCATCAGTTCCGACGACGCCCGGCGGATCACCGAACTGGCGCGCCAGTACGCGGAGTTCGCCCTCGAACAGGACTCCCTCGGACGGACCCCCACGGCCCGCGTGGAGGCCGGAGGCAACGGCGGCCCGTCGTGGCTGCCCGGCATCCGGACCTGGCGCCGCGACCGGGGCCGGTTCCGTGCCGTCGGCGTGCACCGCCTCTTCCGCGACGCCCTCGAACGGCGGCTCGCCGAACTGCAGCCCGACCGCCCCGAACCCCTGACCGCCGACGACCTCCTCGCCCCGCCGCGGTCCCGCGGCCGCGCCCTGCCCGCCGGCGGCGACGCCGGAAGCACCTCCGCGGACCCCCGGGCCCTGACCCGCCAGGCGCTGATCCTCATCGAGCCCCACCGGGACGGAGTGGCCGAGGCCACCGCGCCGGGCGGACCCGAGGTGCCCGCTCCGGCCGCCGGGGACGTCCCGCGCCACCCCTGGTACATGGACCACGGCGCACTCGGCGAGCTCGTCGTCAGCGCCGCCCCGCGCGGTTCGGTCCCCCGCGTCCGCGAGGCGGCCCGGGCCATCGCCCGGCAGCTCCCCGCCTCCGGCCTGCACGGGCCGGTCACGCGGGAGATCACCGCCCTCCTCACCGCGACCCCCGACGACCGGTGGACCGAACTGCTCCGCACCGGACGGGTGCTGGCCGTGCGCGACGAGGTGACGGGGCGGCGGCATCTGGTCTGGATCCAGGCCCACCTGCGCGGCCCGCGACCGCTGCCGCCCGCCCCGGCGGATCCGGACGCCCCCCGGGAGTACCAGGTCGGGTTCGCCTCCACCACCGCCCGGACCGAGACGTCCCGCGAGACGACCCGAGGCTGGGACGGCAAGCTGCTCCTGGTGCTGGGGCTCGGCTCCCGGTCGCTCTCCGCCCTCGTCCCCGGTCTGCCCTACGCCGCCGCCGACGTCGTCCGCGAGGCCAGGACCTTCGTCGAGTCCAAGGTGATCAGCGGCCGGAAGCTGTTCGTCCGGGGACTCGTCCCGCTCCGCGCCGACCTCGGGGTCACCGTCCACGTCGACGGACAGCCGCGGGCCGGCGGACTGCTCCCGGTCGGGCTGACCACCCAGGTGCCGGAGGAACTCGCCGTCCCCCGGGCGCGCCCCGGCACCTTCGGTCCGGGCGTACCGGTGGACACGGACGCCGGGACGCCCGGGGACGCCGGCGCTCCCGCCGCCCTCCCGGCCGGGACGGAGCCCGGCTCCCGTTCCGCGGCGGTCCTCCCGCGTCCCGCACCGGATCCGGCCCCGCCCGGATCGGGCCCCGTGCTCCACCTCCCGGCGGACGGACCCCACCGCTTCCCGCGGGGGCGCGTCCTGCTCAACAGCCTGGACCTCACCGCCGCGCTCACCGCGCTCCAGCGGGAACTGCTCGGCGCGGGGCTCCCCGCCCCCACCGCCGCCGAGATCGTCCGGCAGGTGCAGAGGACGGTCAACGAGCGCGAGGCGCGCAACCGTTCCCAGTGGTGGCTGGGCGGCGGCGACATCGGCGGCCCCCTCCGCACCGGCGCCGTCGAACCGGGCCTGCTGCGGGGCGGCCCGCGCGCCGCACAGGCCCGCGCGGTCCAGGCGCTGCGCGAGGAGACCGCCGGTGCGGGACTGCCGGCGGAGGCCCTGGACGCACTGGCGGAAGAAGCGCGATCGGTCCTCCTCCGCCCCGTACGGCTGAAGACGACCGGCCGGAGGAGCGGCCCCGGCGGCGCTTTCCGCCCCCGCGTCGCGTTCTCCGCGGGCGGCGGCGCCGGCCGCCGGGCGCTGCGCGGCCTGGTGGCCGCCCGGCTGCGCGCACTCGGCCTGCCGGGCGAGGAATCGGACCGGATCGCCGACGCGGTGCGCGCCGCCGCCGACGGAGCCGCCTCGGCCCGCCGGGTCCCGCTGCCCGGCCTCGGCCGCGGCTTCCAGGGCCACGTGGTGGTGCGCGTGAAGCCGAAGGCCCTGTGGTTCCTCCGCACCGCGGACCTGAGGGTGCGGGAGGACCTGGGCACCGGGCGCACCGGCGGGGAGGACCGCACGACGACCAGCGCGGCCGAGATCGGCATCGGCCTCAACCTGCTCGGCCTGAACGCCCTTCCGGACGCTTCCGGCACCCCGGGCACGACGGACCACCGGGACGGCCCCGGCGACGGCTCCGACCACACGGGCCGCACCCTGGGCGGCACCCTGCCGTTCCTCGGAGCCGCCCGGCGCACCGAACGCGGCGCGGGCAGCGGGTACCACCACCAGACGCTCAGGCACACCGTCCTCAACACCACGGCCGCCTTCGCCCTGTACGGCAGCGATCTCGACGTCTCGCTCCACATCCAGTCCCGCAGCCACCCCCACCTCCGCGAGGTCCGCGCCACCGCCACGGCGGAACTGGCGGTGCCGTGGGACGACGGGCGGGGGGCCCGCGAATTCGAGACCGCCCTCCTCGGTTCCGTCCGCACTCCGCGGCTCGCCCTGCCGCAGCCGTACACCGGCCCGGCGGCCAGTACGCCCCCCGTGCGCGCGCTGCTGCGCGAGGCGGGGCTCGAACCCCCGCTCACCACCGACCGCCCGGCCCGTCTCGGCCTGCCGCTGCCGCCGCCGCACCCCCGCGAGGACCGGATCACGGCGGCCCGGGCCGGCACCGGCCTGGCGACCGCCCTCCACCTGCCCGGCAGCGAACTGGCGAGGGAACAGATCCACCGGGCGCTGCGCCAGGTGTTCTCCCTGCCGCCCGGCACCGCCTTCGGACTCGCCGCCGACCGGGAGCTGGCGGTGCACTTCGGGCGTCCCGCCCTGGAGGACCTGCCCGCCCTGCTCAACGGGATCGTGCACGACGTGACCCTGCGGGGCGGGCACCGGGCGCGCGTGGCGGTGCGCGGCTTCCTCATGGAGCGGCTGCCGGAGGCCGGCGGCACCCACCGGATGGTCGTCGACAACCGGTCCCTCGGCAACGACACGGCCACCGCCCCCCGCACGACCGGCCGCCAGGTGGAGGCGGGCGCCGGCGGCGGAGCCCGGGTGGGCCTGGGCCCCGTCCGCCTCCAGGCCGGCGGGATCCGGGCCGGAGGGGCGCTGGGGCACACCGCCGCGGACGAGTTCACCGGCACCCTCGGCCGCTACTTCCGCATGGAGACCGCCGGCCCCGTGGAGGAACACGTCTACAACCTGATCCTGGAACTCTCCGTCCGGCCCCTCACCGGCCGCGCCCGGCCGCTGCGGTGGTGGATCGACCGCCCCGGCGAGGTCGTCGCCCAGCTGGTCGTCCCCCACCAGTTCGTCCAGGACGAGCCGTTCGACACCGGGGAACTGCACCGTGTCGGCCGCGCCAGGGCCGCGGACCGGCCGACGCCCGACCGGAGCGGCGCACTGGACCTGCGGCGGGGCGGCACGGGCGGCCTCTACCCGGTCTTCACCCTGATGCCCGAACTCCAGGCACTGGCGGCACGGCTGTACGCCTCGGTCAACGGCCTGGGGCCGGCATGGGCGGCCGACCGGGCCAACTGGCCGCGCGAGCTCCTGGACGGCCTCTCGCCCACCGCCCTCGCCGCTCGCATCGGAGCGCTCACCGCGGACGGCGGCCTCGTCCTCGCGCTGCCCCGCCGCGCCGACGGCCGGCACCAGGCCGTGCGCGTCACCCTCCGGATCCCGGACAGTCGCGACCTCGGCCCCACCCCGGACGACGTGGTCATCGAACACTACGTCCAGCACAAGGACGTCCTGGCACGCGAGCGGACCGGCGAACGCGAGGTCTTCCTCACGGCCGACGCCGGGCCGCAGGCGCGCTTCGGAGCCGAGGACGGCGGGCCCGCCGGCCGCGTCCTCCTGCTCGGACAGCTCACGGCCACGGCGTCGCTGGGCACCAGCACCAGCGGCAAGGACGGCCTCGTCACGATCTCCCGCGCCACGTACACGGAGCGGCCCCACCGGATCGCCGCCGACCTCGAGTTCGACGTCGTCGTGACGTCCTGGGCCGACGGCGGCCGGCCCCGGTCGAGCTCCGGCCGCCTGGCCGTCTCCGACGGCCTGGAACTCCTCGTGCCCCGACGGCGACTCGCCGACCTGCGCCCCTCCGGGGCGGCCGACGAGGACACCGCGTCCGCACCGGCCGCGGACGACCCGGCTCCTCCCGGGCCGGCCGGCACCGGTTCCGTCCCCTCCGGGACCGCGGCCCCCGCCTACGCCGACCGCCACGTCGTCCTGGGCGCCTCCCACGTGGAGCGGCTGCGCACCGACGGCCTGCTGGAGCACGTCCTCGCGGAACTCGGAAGGCAGCGCATGGTCGCCCCGGACCGCCCCGGACTGCTGGAACGCGCCGTCCGCGGCTCCTTCTCCGACGAGGCGCTCCAGTCCGCCTTCAACGAGCTGGCGGGCAACGGCCTGCGCAGGCTGTTCCAGCGGAACGACTTCGCGGGCCTGGCCCAGGACTTCTGGATCGAGGTGAGCCTGGACGGGATCGACCGGCCCCACGCGCGACGGCCGCGCCCCGAAGTCCTGTTGACCCTGCGGCAGGAGAGCGTGCGCGGCACGGGAACCGGCGAGACCCGGGCGGCCGGCCTCGGCGGCGGCCTGGCCGTCCGTGCCCGGGCGGGCGACGGCACGGGACACGGAGGCGTCGAGGCGTCGGCCGGCTACCGGTCCGGCGTCCGGTCGTCGCGCCAGGAGAACGGCACCGTCCTGGACATCAGCCGGGCGACCAGCTCGCCCGGCTCCACCGAGCTGACGGCCCGCCTCCGCCTGACCGTGCGCATGGGATACGGCACCACGGCCCCCGAACTGCTCGACCTCGCGGTCCGGCCGCTGAAGGACCTCGTGCTCCGGACGGGAGCCGCGCTCGGCGGGCCGCTCGCCGCCGCCGAGGCGTGGGAGGCGGCCCGTCCGCTGCAGTGGCGGTACGACAGCGCCCGGGACGGGAAGCCCATCGGCGGAACCGTCCGGCTCCTCGTCCCCGAGCACCTGACGTCCGCACCCCCGCCGGACGGCACTCCGCCCGACGGCACCGGCGACTGGCTGGGGCGTTCGGAAGGCGTGGACGCCCGTTGGCAGCGGGCCGGCGAAGCCGCGCGGCCCGCCCCGGAAGCCCTGATCGAGCGGTTGCACCCCTGGGACTTCCCGGCCGCCGCCGCCGTGCGGCGCTGGGCCAAGGTCGTCGCCCTCGCGGGCGAGGTCCCGGACCCGGCCGCCCCCGGGCTGCCCGAGCGGATCCCGGGGCTCGGACTGGAGACGCCCGAGGGCATGCGGTACGCCCATGACACGGACCACGGCATGCTGCTGCCCGGCCTCCCCGACCTGCTGCGGGGCACGCACCGGCTGCGGGTGGCGGGCCACGACGTCCTGGTGGGCCTCGAACTCACCGCGGCACGGCCGTTCGGCCCGGCCGACGGGGCCCTCTTCAGGAGCCGCCGTTACCAGCAGCACGGCAGCGACCCGGTGGACGCCGTGGAACGCTCCCGGGGCTGGCGCCTGGAAGCCGGCCCGGAGGCCGGCGGGCCGCTGGACGAACGGCACCAGGACGTGCTGTTCGGCCGCGCGCCGGTGGAATGGGCCGTGGATACGGCCGACGGGCGGCGCGGCGGCTCCGGCAGGGTGGAGGAGCACAACAAGGAGGTCCGGCGGAGGTACCGCGACCACGCCTTCGACGGCGTGCTGCGGTTCACCGACACGCGGACGGGCCGGACGCTGCGGGTGACAGTCCCCCGCGCCCTGGTGGGCATGCTGCCCCTCGGCCCCGACGGGCGGCCGTCCGGCGACCTGGAGGCCTCGGCCCCCTGGCTCTTCACCCGCCCGGACGCCCCGCACGACGACAGGCCCACCCGGAGCGACGACAAGGGCAAGGCGCGGGCGGACGACCCGCCGACGGAGGAGGCACGGCCGGACGAGGCGAGGACGGAGGAGGACCGGCGCGAAGCCTCGGCGGCCGATGCCCTCGACGCGTACGTCTCCACCCTGGAGGCGGCGGACCGCGCGCGGTCCGCCTACCAGAGCGCACTCCACCGCCTCGCCGACGAGACGGTCGCCGGCCCCGCCGGCGACCCCGACCACCAGGCGCCGTGCGCCGCCCGGGTCGACACCGCGCACAACCCCCCCCCCCTCCAGCGCCAGCCGCGGC
>NZ_JBEZUZ010000084.1:0-36060 GCF_040636735.1 Streptomyces sp. NPDC035033
ACCCCGCCCCCCCCCCCCCCGCCCCCCGGCCCCCCCCCCCCGCTTTCGTGCGGCCGTCAGCAGACCCGGAAGGACTGGATGTCGTTGTCGATCCAGCCGGGAAGGGTGGCCCACTCCTCCCACGGGCCGATCCGGAAGACCTCACCCTGGTAGTTGCGCTCGCTGTAGAAGCAGAACGGCTTGCCGTGGTTGCTGTTGATGGAGGAGATCCGGTTGTCGAAGCCGCCCAGCCCCGGGAGCGACGGGTCCCAGTCGCCCTTGCTGCGGGTGAGCTGCTCTCCGCCGTAGTAGCTGTTCGTGTACAGGCAGAGGCTGAAGGTGTCGCCCATGCACGGGACGCTCGCGGCCGACGCGGGCGAGCCGCCCACTATGCCCAGGCCGGCCGTGGTGGCGGCAGCGGCGAACAGCGCGGCGATACGGGAATACTTCATGACGCTCCTCGTTCGGGGATCGGGAGCACCAGTCGACCACCCGCGGGTGCGAAGAACGGCCTCGTACCGCTCTCTCCTCCCGGAATGCGGGGCGGTGAGTACTTTCAGGTAACGCGGCTCCCGTCCGGCCGAGGGCGCGTGAGGGCGGGAGCCCGGCGGCGTGCGCGGAGACCGCGGCAGGGGAGGGACGGGACCGGCCCCCGCGCACGTGCGGGGACGCGGGGACCGGCTTCCGGCGGACCTTCCCGTCCTGTGGGTGTCCGTCCACGACCGTACGACCCCGAACGGCCGCCGTGCAGCTCCTGATCGCCCGTCCGAGCCCCGGGAGCGAGGACGGCCCACCCACCCGGCACCGGTGACCGCGGCCGGGCCCCGCGCGGCCCGGGCGCTGACAGGCAAGACCTCGGCGCGCACGGACACGGAGGCCCGCCCGGCAGGCGCCTACATTCCGGAACAAGCATCGATACGGGAGCGAAGAGGTACCCATGCAGTTCGGAGTCTTTTCCGTGGGGGACGTGACCCCCGACCCCACCACCGGCCGCACCCCCTCGGAGGGGGAGCGCATCAAGGCGATGATCGCCATCGCGCTCAAGGCGGAGGAGGTCGGACTCGACGTCTTCGCGACCGGCGAGCACCACAACCCGCCGTTCGTGCCGTCCTCGCCGACCACGATGCTCGGCTACATCGCCGCCCGCACCGAACGGCTGGTCCTGTCCACCGCCACGACGCTCATCACCACCAACGACCCGGTGAAGATCGCCGAGGACTACGCGATGCTCCAGCACGTGGCCGACGGGCGCGTGGACCTGATGATGGGCCGCGGCAACACCGGCCCGGTCTACCCGTGGTTCGGCCAGGACATCCGCCAGGGCATCAACCTCGCCCGGGAGAACTACGCGCTGCTGCGCCGGCTGTGGCGCGAGGACGTGGTGGACTGGGAGGGCACGTTCCGCACCCCGCTGCAGGGCTTCACCTCGACGCCGCGCCCGCTGGACGGCGTCCCGCCCTTCGTCTGGCACGGCTCCATCAGGTCCCCCGAGATCGCCGAGCAGGCCGCGTTCTACGGCGACGGCTTCTTCCACAACAACATCTTCTGGCCGGCCGACCACACCCGGCGGATGGTCCGGCTGTACCGGCGGCGGTACGCGTTCCACGGCCACGGCACCGAGGCGCAGGCGATCGTCGGCCTCGGCGGCCAGGTCTTCATGCGGAAGAACTCGCAGGACGCGGTACGGGAGTTCCGCCCGTACTTCGACAACGCGCCGGTCTACGGCCACGGCCCGTCGCTGGAGGAGTTCACCGAGCAGACCCCGCTGACGGTCGGCTCCCCCCAGCAGGTGATCGAGCGCACCCTGTCCTTCCGCGAGACCGTCGGCGACTACCAGCGCCAGCTGTTCCTGATGGACCACGCGGGGCTGCCGCTGAAGACGGTCCTGGAACAGCTCGACATCCTCGGCGAGGAGGTCGTCCCCGTGCTGCGCAAGGAGTTCGCGAACCTCCGCCCGGCCGGCGTCCCGGACGCCCCGACCCACGCGTCGCTGCGCGCCGCCCGGGACGGGGGCGCGGCGTGAGGCTGGTCGCCGTCTGCGCGGGGCTGAGCACCCCGTCCTCCACCCGCCTGCTCGCCGACCGCCTCACGGAGGCCGTCCGCGACGGCCTCGCCGCCCGGGGGCGCGAGGCGGAGGTGGAGGTCGTCGAACTGCGCGAGCTCGCCCTCGCCGTCGCCGGCCACCTCGTGACCGGGTTTCCCGCGCCGCCCCTGGCCGCCGCCGTCGACGCGGTGACGCGAGCGGACGGACTGATCGCCGTGACGCCGGTGTTCACCGCCTCCTACAGCGGCCTGTTCAAGTCCTTCTTCGACCTGATCGACCCGGCCGCCCTGACCGGTACGCCGGTCCTCGTCGCGGCGACCGGGGGAACGGCCCGCCACTCCCTGGTCCTGGAACACGCCCTGCGCCCGCTCTTCGCCTATCTGAGGGCGGTGGTGGTGCCCACCGCGGTGTACGCGGCCTCGGAGGACTGGGGGGCGGGTGGCGACGGGTACACCGAGGGCCTGCCGGCCCGGATACGGAGGGCGGGCGCCGAACTCGCTCTGTCGATGGCCGCCCGGCCGGAGACGGCGGGGGAGCCGGAGGACGAGGTCACCGCGCTGGAACGCGGGCTCTCCGACCTCCGGTTCGACTGAGGAGCCGAGGAGCCGAGGAGCCGCCGGCATCAGCGCACGGCGGCTCCCCCGGGGTGGCGGCGTCAGTGGTGGGCGTGGACGACGGCGTGGCCCTTGCCGCGACCGATCATCCACTTGTTGACCGGTGTGGTGACCACGAACGCGACCGCGAACCCACCGAGCAGGGACGTCCAGAACAGGCTGTCCGTCAGGTGGGCGTCCATGGCCCCCGGGACCAGCGCGATGATGCCGTTGTCGACGATCTCCATGACGGCGATCGACACGGTGTCCGCGGCCAGGGCGACCTTGAACGCGGCGCTCAGGCCGAGCCCGGCCCGTACGACGGCGGCCAGGGTGGTCGCGTAGCCGAACGCGAAAGCCAGCGTGATCGCCAGGGCCATCGTCGGGACGTTGCCCCATCTCAGGGAGGTCCCGATGACCATGCCGAGGATCTCGCCGACGGCGCACCCGCTCAGACAGTGCGCGGTCGCCTTCGCGGCCATGCCCCAGGTGGCGCCTGTCCGGTGATCGTGCGCCGCGGCTCTCGGCCCGGCGTCGTGCCGGGCGTGTGCCGGTCGGTGGGACGCCCCGTGGGAGTGGTTCATGGAGGTTGCCTCTCTGCTGGTGACCTTGTTCGGCGGGCAGGCACCGGTGCTCCGTTCCGCGCCCTTGATCTCGAATCACCGTAGGAAAGCTGATTCGGGCGGTTCTATCCCCAGGGCGCCTCCCGCTGTTCCAGGACTGCACGCTCGCGGAAACCAGCGACCGACCAGGTACCGGAGCCCTTCACCGCTCGCCCTTCCCGCCGAGGAGGCCGGCCACGGAGGCCGGCTCCTCGGACTCCGGCCCATCGGAGGACACCGGCCGGGGGCAGCAGGGCGAGACGGGCCGCCGTGCGCGCGACGTCCGCGCGATGGGGCCCGGCGGCGCGGGGAGGGACCAGGCGGGTGAGCGCCCCGCCGGCCCCGTGGATTGCGCGGCCAGGCCGGGCCGACCGAGACACCCGGCAGCCGTGGTGGTCTGAACACAGCGACCTCTATACCTATCTGTTAGGTGATCGAGGCCAATCCTGTGAGGGCGTGCCCTTTCGGCCCGACGTTCCAAACTTGGGTGCACGAAGGACGAGACCTTGCTCGAAGCGCGCCTGCGACTTGCCGCTGATACCTAACATGAATGTAATCCCTGTGTCGCCAACGGGCAGTGCCGCACGCCCTCGGCCGAGGACCGAACCCACCCATCCCTCATGAGGAGGGCACCACCATGCCGCACCCACCGGAACGAGCCGGGACGACGCTGTCACCCCCCGCGGACGGCACCCGGCTTGCCCACCGGCGCCCGGCGGGGCTCGAACTGCAGCGCCGGCCGCTCAGCCGAACCGAATCCGCCGTGATCACGAACCTCATCGGAGAGTCACCGCACATCACCGGCTACAGCGCCCGGGAATGGACCGGGGGCCGTGACACCTTCGCCTTCGTCGATCTCGACAGCGGGGAACTGGCGGGAGCGCTGCTCGTGCACCACCTCTGGGGCCGCTGGAGCGAGATCGCCGTGGTGTACGTCCGGGAGGAGTACCGGGGACGAGGGATCGGACGGGAGATGCTGCAGGGCGCTCTACGTGTTCTGCGCACATCGGAGCGCCACCTCCTGCTGTTCTTCTGTTCCCCCGGGATGGGGCGGATCGCCGAGCGCTCGGGCTTCCAGCTCCTGCCGAACGAGGCGGAGTTCGTCCGGGGCTCCCTGCGACGGAAGGTCTTCCTCACCGTCCTGTACAAGGCGCAGTGGCTGTGCAGCGCCTATCGGCTGCGTGAGATCCGCAGGAAGAAGCGGGAGTTCGGCTGCTCCTTCGACTTCGCGGTGGCCGTCCTCAGGCACGAGGGGAGCCGCTGACATGAGTGGAGCCACTGGCACGAATGCCGCTCCGCACGACGAACAGGTCTGGCACGGCTGGCTCACCGGCAACAGCTCCCTCCTGGAGGAGATCAACGCCTCCGTCCGGTTCGACCACCGCCTGGCCCGGCACGACATCGACGGGTCCATCGCCCACGCACGCATGCTCGCCGCGCGCCGGGTCATCACGGAGCAGGAGGCCGACGCGATCGTCGCCGGTCTGGAACTCGTCCGCGAAGAGATCCGGACCGGTGCGTTCACCTTCGATCCCGCGCTCGAGGACGTCCACATGAACGTGGAGGCCCGCCTGCGGACCCTCATCGGGCCCGTCGCCGGCCGCCTGCACACCGCCCGCTCGCGCAACGACCAGGTCGCCGTCGACACCCGCATGTGGGTACGGGACGCGATCGACCGGCTCGACGCCCTCCTGGCCCGCCTGATCACGGTCATCGCGGTTCGGGCCGAGGCCCATCACGGCGACGTGATGCCCGGCTTCACCCACCTCCAGTGCGCGCAGCCCGTGACCATCGGACACCACCTGCTCGCCTACGGGGAGATGTTGCTCCGAGACCGCGACCGGCTGCGGTCCGCCCGGCGACGCCTCGACGAATCCCCCCTCGGCGCTGCCGCCCTCGCCGGGACCGTCCATCCCGTCGACCCCGAGGACACCGCGCGGCGGCTCGGCTTCGGTCGCGTGTTCCGCAACTCGCTCGACGCCGTGTCCGACCGCGACTTCATCCTCGACTACCTCTCCGCCGGCGCCACGCTCGCCGTGCACCTCTCGCGCCTCGGAGAGGAACTGGTCATCTGGAGCACCCCGCAGTTCGGCTTCATCGAACTTCCCGAGCACCTGTGCGCCGGATCGTCGATCATGCCGCAGAAGCGCAACCCGGACCTTCCCGAACTCATGCGAGCCAAGTCGGGCCGGGTCTTCGGCGACCTCATGGCACTGCTCACCGTCATGAAGGGCCTGCCGCTGGCGTACAGCCGCGACATGCAGGAAGACAAGGAAGCGCTGTTCGATGCCGCCGACACCCTGGAGGTGAGCGTGCGGGCGGCCGAGGCGATGCTGCGCGGCATCACCTTCCGGACCCGGAAGACCCGTGCCGACGCCGCGCTCGGCAACGCCGTCGCCACCGACCTGGCCGACTGGCTCGTGGCCGACCGCTCCCTGCCCTTCCGCGAGGCGCACACCGTCGTCGCCGGCCTCGTGAAGTGGCTCGGCGTCCAGGGCAAGGAGCTGAAGGACGCCGCGCCCGGGGACCTCGCCGGGTTCGACGAGCGGTTCGCGACGCTCCCCGCCGAGGTGCTGACGGTCGAGCACGCCGTCACCCGCAGGAACTCGCCCGGCGGAACCGCCCCCGCCCTCGTGCGCGAAGCGGCTGCCGAACTGCACCGGCGCAACACCGAAACCGACTGAGGAGAAGACCATGACCAAGCGTGTCGTACTGGCGTACTCGGGCGGCGTGGACACCACCGCCTGCATCCCCTACCTGCGCGAGGAGATGGGCGCCGACTTCGTCGTGGCCATGGCCGTGGACCTCGGGCAGGGCGCGGAGCTGGGCCCCGTCCGGGAGAAGGCGCTGTCGGCAGGCGCGGACGTCTCCGTCGTCGTGGACGCCAAGGAGAGGTTCGTCCGCGAGTTCGGGTTCCCCGCGGTACGTGCCAACGCCCTCTACGACGGCCAGTACCCCCTGTCGTCCGCGCTCGGCCGCCCCCTGATCGGCGAGCTCCTCGTCGAGACCGCGCACGCGTACCGGTGCGGTGCCGTCGCGCACGGCTGCACCGGGAAGGGCAACGACCAGGTCCGGCTCGACCTGACCGTCGGCCTGCTCGACTCCCGCCTCGAGATCCTGGCCCCCGCCCGGGTGTGGCCCTTCAGCCGCGCCGAGACCATCGCCTACTCGGAGAAGTTCGGCATAGAGCCGCACGTCACCAAGGAGAAGCCGTGGGCCGTCGACCTGAACGTCCTCGGGCGCAACGTCGAAGCCGGCCCGATCGAGGACCTCTCCTGGGAACCGACCGAGGAAGTGTGGGCCCTGACCACGGCCCCCGAGGAGGCTCCGGACCACCCGGCCTACGTCACCGTCGGTTTCGACGCCGGAACACCCGTGAGCCTCGACGGCGAACGCCTCCCGGCGCTCGTGATCCTCGAAAGGCTGAACGCCCTCGGCGGCAACCACGGTGTGGGGCGCATCGACATGCTGGAGAACCGCGTCGTGGGCGTCAAGTCACGCGAGCTGTACGAGGCGCCGGGCATGCTCCTCCTCATCCGGGCCCACCAGGAACTGGAGAACCTCGCGCTGCCCGCCGACGTACTCGGCGAGAAGCGCCGCCTGGAAGCCGTCTACGGCAAGGCCGTCTACGACGGCCTGTGGCACGGGCCCCTGCGCGCCGCTCTCGACGCGTTCTTCGACTCCACCCAGCGGACCGTCACCGGCGCGATCACACTCAAGCTCTACAAGGGCGGCGTCTCGGTGGCGGCGCGGAACGCCGAGCGCTCCCTGTACCGGCACGAACTGGTGACCTATGGCAGCGACTGCGTGTTCGATCAGAGCAGTGCCGAGGGATTCATCGACATCTTCGGCCTGCCCAGCAGGGTGTGGAACCAGGTCAACGGCGGCTGACCGGTGCAGTTCCAGCCCGTGCTTCCGCACGACCGCGACGCCCGGCCGGTGCGCGAGGCCGTAGGACCGATCGTCGTCATCGGTGTCTTCGGCGTGACCCTCGGCGTCACCTATCCGCTGCTGTCCCGCATGCTCAAGGAGAGGGGGGCCTCCGACACCGAGATCGGACTCAACGGCGCGATGACTCCCTTGGGCATGGTGCTGACCGCGCTGGTGCTCCCTGCCCTGGTGCGCCGCTTCGGCCCCTGGCGGCTGATGGCGGCCTCGGCCGTCGGCAGCGCCGCCGTACTGGGCCTGCTCGCCGTGACCGAATCGCTCGCGTCGTGGTTCCTCCTCCGGGCGGTGCTGGGCAGCTGCGCGGTCGCCCTGTTCGTCCTCAGCGAGACCTGGATCAGCGAAGCGTCCGCCCCCGCCCATCGCGGCCGGCTCCTCACCGTGTACACCTCCGTCCTCGCCCTGGGGTTCTGCGCCGGTCCCGTACTGCTCGGCTTGTCGAACGGTTCCAGGGGCCCGGCTCTGGCGGTCGCGGTGCTCAGCCCGCTGGTCGCCCTCTGGCCGCTGTGGTCGGCGAAGGCCCGGATGCCCCCGATGGCCGCCGTCGGACGCCTGCGGGTGGCGACGCTCCTGCGCCGCCTGTCCGTCCTGCTGGTCGCGGTCCTGGCCGTCTCCGTCTTCGACGCGGTCACCCTGCAGTTCCTGCCCCTGTACGCGGACGCGCACGGCATGGCTTCCGGTGAGGGCGAGCTGGCCCTCGCGGCGCTGCTCGCCGGCCAGGTCACCCTGCAGTTCCCGCTCGGCTGGCTGGCCGACCGGATCGGTGGCCGCGGTGCCCTGCTGCTGTCCCTCACCGGGGGCACCCTCGGTGCCGTCCTGCTGCCGACGGCGATGGGGTGGGGGCTGTGGCTGTGGCCCGTGGTGGCCGTGTGGGGCGGTGTCGCCTTCGCGGGCTACCCCCTGGTGCTGAGCATCCTGGGCGCGGATCTCGACGGCGAGAGCCTTCTCCTGGGCAACACGGCGTTCGCCGTCGTCTGGGGCATCGGCGGGATCCTCGGGCCGCCGTACGCGGGAGCCGCCATGGACGCCGGCGGAGCCGACGGCATGCCCCTGTCCCTGGCCCTCCTGTGGGCGCTGGCCCTCGCCGTCTCGGCGGCGGCGCTCCGGCCACGGGGGCACAGCCGCTGAGGGGACGCCCGCTGCCCCCTAAGGCGGCGTTGCCCGGTAGATCGGGCACGTTCCGCCTCCGGACGGCGGCCGCGTGACGGCCGTCGGCGATGCTCGTGCCCCACACGCCGGATCGGCCGAGGAGGGCCATGCACAGCACGTTGATCGTGGCGCGGATGGAGGAGGGCTCCGCCGGCCGAGTCGCGCAGCTCTTCTCCGACTTCGACGCCACGGACATGCCCGAGCGGATGGGTACCCTCCGCCGGCAACTGTTCACCTACCACGGGCTCTACTTCCACCTGCAGGACTTTGCCCGGCCCGACGGCGGAGAACGCATCGAGCGGCACAGGCACGATCCCCGCTTCACCTCCATCAGCGCGGAGCTCAAGCCGTACGTCTCCGCCTTCGACCCCTCCACCTGGACCTCACCGTCGGACGCCATGGCGCGGTGCTTCTACCGCTGGGAAGCCGCGTCGTGAAACCGGATCCGGGAAGGAGGGTCGTGATCACCGGGATCGACGTGATCGCCCCCGGCGGCCAGGGAAAGAAGGACTTCTGGCAGCTCGTCACCTCTGGAAGCACGGCGACCCGCCGGATCTCCGCCTTCGATCCCTCCCCCTTCCGCTCGCAGATCGCGGCGGAAGTCGACTTCGACCCCGAGCGGTCGGGGCTCACACCCCAGGAGACCCGGCGCATGGACCGCGCGGCGCAGTTCGCCGTGGTCGCGGCCCGTGCGGCGATGTCCGACAGCGGGATCTCCCCGGCCGGGCTGAAGCCCGAACGGGTCGGGGTGGTGATCGGTACGGCCGTCGGCGCGACGGTCTCCCTCGACCGGGAGTACCGCGTCGCGAGCGACGGCGGCCGCCTGCACGAAGTGGACCACCGCTACGCGCCGAACCACCTCTACCAGGCCTTCGTGCCGAGCTCCTTCGCCACGGAGGTCGCCTGGGCCACGGGCGCCGAAGGACCCGGGACGGTCGTGTCCACGGGGTGCACGTCGGGCATCGACGCCATCGGCCACGCTGCCGATCTGGTGCGTGACGGCCTCGTGGACATCGCGGTGGCGGGTGCGACCGACGCCCCGATCTCCCCGATCACCGTCGCCTGCTTCGACGCGATCAAGGCGACCAGCCCGTGCAACGACGATCCCGAGCACGCCTCCCGGCCCTTCGACGCCACCCGCCAGGGGTTCGTCCTCGCCGAGGGCGCCGCGGTCCTCGTCCTCGAGGAGTACGAACACGCCCGCCGCCGCGGTGCGCACGTCTACGCCGAGATCGCCGGGTACGCCACCCGCTCGAACGCCTACCACATGACGGGCCTTCGACCGGACGGCGCCGAGATGGCCGAAGCGATCCGCGGCGCCCTCCAGGAAGCGCGGCTCCCCCCGGAGACGCTCGACTACGTCAACGCCCACGGCTCCGGAACCCGCCAGAACGACCGGCACGAGACGGCGGCCTTCAAGCGGGCGCTGGGGCAGCACGCCCACCGGACACCGGTGAGCTCCATCAAGTCGATGATCGGACACTCCCTCGGCGCCATCGGCGCCATCGAGGTGGCGGCCTGCGCTCTCGCCGTGGAACACGACGTGATCCCTCCGACGGCCAACCTCCACCATCCCGACCCCGAGTGCGACCTGGACTACGTCCCGAACACCGCCCGGGAGCACCGGACCGACGCCGTCCTCACGGTCGGCAGCGGCTTCGGCGGCTTCCAGAGCGCGATGGTCCTGGTGGCCCCGGCCGGGAGGAACCGATGACCGCCGCCGTGATCACGGGCCTGGGCATCGCCTCCCCCAACGGACTCGGGCTGCGGGAGTACTGGGCGGCCGTGCTCCGCGGACACAACGGCATCCGGCCGATCAGCAGGTTCGACGCCTCCGGTTACCCGGCCCGGCTCGCCGGCGAGATCACCGGTTTCACGGCCCGGGAGCACCTCCCCGCCCGGCTGCTGCCCCAGACCGACCGCACGACCCGGATGACACTCGCGGCCGCGGACTGGGCTCTGCGGGACGCCGGTCTGGACCCCGCCGCCATGGACTCGTCCGACATCGGAGTCGCCACCGCCGCGTCGTCGGGAGGCTTCGAGTTCGGACAACGAGAGCTCCGGAACCTGTGGAGCTCGGGTCCCGAGCACGTCAGCGCCTATCAGTCGTTCGCGTGGTTCTACGCGGTCAACTCGGGCCAGCTCTCCATCCGCCACGGCACCCGCGGCCCGAGCGGCGTGCTCGTCGGCGAGCAAGCCGGCGGTCTGGACGCGATGGCCCTGGCGCGGAGGAACATCCGCAAGGGGACGGTCGCCGTGATCTCCGGGGCGGTCGACTCCGCCCTGTGCCCCTGGGGCTGGGTCGCCCACCTCACCGGCGGCCGGCTCAGCACCGCCGACGACCCCCGCCGCGCCTATCTGCCGTTCGACCCCCGCGCCCACGGCCACGTTCCGGGCGAAGGCGGAGCCGTGCTGATCGTCGAAGCGCGGGAGTCGGCCGACACCAGGGGCGCTCACGGATACGGGGAGCTCGCCGGCTACGGAGCGACCATGGACCCCGCTCCGGGGACCGGCCGCCCGCCAGGACTGCGGCGCGCCGTCGAGCTGGCGCTGGAGGACGCGTCCGTCCTGCCCGAGGACGTCGACGTCGTCTTCGCGGACGCGGCCGGAACCCCGGAACTCGACGCGGTCGAGGCCGAGGCCCTGAACGCGGTTTTCGGACCCGGGCGGGTCCCGGTCACGGCTCCGAAGACGCTGACCGGACGCCTTTCCTCGGGAGCCGGCCCCCTGGACCTCGCCACTGCCTGCCTGGCCATGCGGGACTCCGTGGTCCCCCACACGGCCCACGTACGACCCCGCCAGGAGTACGAGCTGGACCTCGTCGTCGGCGAGCCGCGTCCGGGACAGGTCCGTACGGCCCTCGTCGTGGCCCGCGGCCACGGCGGATTCAACTCGGCGCTCGTGGTCACCGCGCTTACGGACAGATGAGGAACAGGCATGGAGACACCGGAATTCACCGTGGAGGAGCTCGCGGCGGAGCTGACCGCCGCGGGCACGGACGAGAGCCTCGACCTGGCCGGCGGGCTCGACACCGACTGGGTCGCCCTCGGCGTCGACTCGCTCGTCCTCCTTGAGACGGCGGGCCGCGTCGAACGCGCCCGGAAGGTCCGGCTGCCCGACGACGCCGTCGACGTCCTGAGGACGCCGCGCGATCTGCTGGCGGCCGTCAACGCCCTGCTCGAACCGGCCTCGGAGGCGAGAACATGACCACCGGCACCCCCGGGCCGCACCGGCGCGTGGCGCTGGTGACGGGCGGCACCAGCGGCATCGGCCTCGAGACCGTCAGGCAGCTCGCCCGGGGCGGCCACCGCGTCTTCCTCGGCGCCCGCACCGCCGAGAACATCGGCAGGACGATCGAGCTGTTCCGCCACGAGGGCCTGGACGTGGACGGCTGTCCCGTGGACGTCCGCTCGGACGAGCAGGTCCACCGCTTCGTCCGGGCCGCCGTCGACACGTACGGCACCGTCGACGTCCTCGTCAACAACGCCGGAAGGAGCGGAGGCGGGGCCACCGCCGACCTCGCGCCCGAACTCTGGCACGACGTCATCGAGACGAACCTGACCAGTGTGTTCCGGATGACGCGCGAAGTGCTCAACACGGGCGGGATGCGCCATAAGACGAGGGGCCGCATCATCAACATCGCCTCCACCGCGGGCAAGCAGGGAGTGGTCCTCGGAGCTCCCTATTCGGCCTCCAAACACGGCGTCGTCGGGTTCACCAAAGCACTGGGCAACGAACTCGCCCCCACCGGGATCACCGTCAACGCCGTCTGCCCGGGCTACGTGGAGACGCCGATGGCCCAGCGCGTACGCGAGGGGTACTCCGCGGCGCTGGGACTTCCCGTGGAGACGGTGCACGAACGCTTCCGCGCCAAGATCCCGCTCGGCAGGTACACGACCCCCGCCGAAGTCGCGGGACTCGTCGCGTACCTGGCGTCCGACGCGGCCGCCTCCATCACCTCCCAGGCCCTCAACGTCTGCGGCGGACTCGGCAACTTCTGACGACCGTCCCGCTCTCATCCCCTTCGAAAGGCACCGTGATGCCGGCACCCGAAACACGCGAGGCGGAACACAGCGTCGACGTCGCCGCGGCGGCCGAGACGGTCTACCGGCAGCTGGCCGACGTGGCCACCTGGCCGACGGTGTTCCCGCCCACCCTCCACGTCGAGCACCTGGAGGGCGACGGCGACACCGAGCGCATCAGGATCTGGGCCACCGCCAACGGCCGGGCCAAGCAGTGGACGTCCCGAAGACGCCTCGACCCCTCCCGGAAGCGCATCGAGTTCCGCCAGGAGGTCAGCGCCGCGCCCGTCGCCTCGATGGAGGGCGCCTGGACCGTCGAACCGCTCGATCCGCACCGGTCCCGGGTCCGGCTGCACCACCGGTTCCGAGCCGTCGGAGACGATCCGCACGGCCTCGACTGGATCGATCGGGCCGTCGACCGCAACTCGAACGCCGAACTGGCCGCGCTCAAGAGCCACCTGGAACGGCGTGACCCCGAGGTCCTCGTCTTCGAGGACACCGTGCGGATCCGCGGCCCCCTGGAGGAGGTCTACGCGTTCGTCGACCGGGCCGATCAGTGGCCCGTCCGGCTCCCGCACGTCGCCGCCGTCCGTCTCGACGAGGAGGAGCCGGGAGTACAGCGCCTGGAGATGGAGACCCGGGCGCCCGACGGCTCCACCCACACCACCGTCTCGTACCGCGTGGGATTCGCCCCCGGCAGGATCGTCTACAAGCAGACCATGCTCCCCGCCCTGATGACCCTGCACACCGGGCAGTGGACCTTCGTCCAGGACGGCGACGACGTGGCGGCCACCTCCCGGCACGCGGTGGTCGTCAACGAGCACGCGATTCCCCGCGTCCTCGGCGCCGCGGCGACCCCGGACCAGGCCAAGGAGTACGTGCGGTCCGCGCTCGGCGCCAACAGCCGCGCCACCCTCCAGCTCGCCAAGACGTCCGTCGAACGGCTCCGCTGACATGGACGCACAGGTCGTCGTGGTGGGCGCGGGACCGGTCGGGCTGATGCTCGCGGGCGAACTGCGACTCGGCGGTGCCGAGGTCGTGGTCGTCGAACGGAGGCGCGAGGCGTGCGGCGAGTCCCGCGCGTCGACGGTGCACGCACGGACGATGGAGATCCTCCACAGCCGACGACTGACCGATGCCCTGGGCTCACCCGCCCACGACACCCACGGGCACTTCGCCGGCATTCCCCTGGACCTCACCCTCCCCTGCGCCTTTTCGGGCGTGTGGAAGGTCCCCCAGCAGCGCCTGGAGCAGGTGCTGGCCGAGTGGGCGGGCGGACTGGGGGCCGAGATCCGGCGCGGGTGGGAACTCACCGACGTGCGCCAGGACCCGGAAGGGGTGCGGGCGACCGTCACCGGCCCCCGCGGCCCGGCCGACCTGCGGTGCTCGTACCTGGTCGCCTGCGACGGGGAGGACAGCACGGTACGGCGCCTGACGCGCGCCGACTTCCCCGGCCGGCCGCCGACGCGGTGGCTGCTGCGCGCGGACATCACCGGCGTTTCCCCGCGACCGCGCCGGTTCGAACGCCTCCCCAGGGGCTTCGCCGTAGCGGCATCCGGCACCGGTGGAGTCACCCGGCTGATCGTCCACTCGCACGCCGGACAGCGCCGACCGCCCTCCTCCGCACCGGACCTGCGCTCACTCCTGGAGGTCTGGCGCGACGTCACGGGCGAGGATCTGAGCGGTGCGGAACCGCTGTGGATCAACAGCCTCCACGACGGCAGCAGGCAGCTCGCCGCCTACCGTCTGGGGCGGGTGCTCTTCGCCGGCGACGCGGCGCACCAGCAACTCCCCGTGGGCGGACAGGCGCTCAACCTCGGCCTCCAGGACGCCGTCAACCTCGGATGGAAACTCGCCCGGCAGGCGACGGGCAGGGCCTCGCCCGGCCTGCTCGACAGCTACCACACCGAACGCCACCGCGCGGGGGCGGAAGTTCTCGACAACGTCCGGCAGCAGTCCCGGCTCCTCCTCGGAGGAGCGGAGACGGAACCGCTCCGGAGACTCGCCGGGGAGCGGCTCGCCCGCGAACCGGTCCGGTCGCGTGTGGCCGGAATCATCAGCGGCCTCGGCATCCGGTACGGCCGGGGCGACGGCGACGCACTGACCGGGGCCCGGCTTCCGGCCGAGGACCTCCACGACGACTCGGCCGAAGCACTCGAGGCCGCCGGACGCGCGGGCCGGGGAGTCCTCATCCACCTGGACGCGAGGCCCGTCCCCGTACGGACGGCCGACCTGCTCACCACCCCCGGGCGCGGCAGGGCCGGCGGCCGGATCCCGCCCTCCGGATTCGTCCTGGTCCGGCCCGACGGCCACGTGGCCTGGGCGGGCGAGGACCCGGCGGCACTGACCCGTGCCGTGAGGCAGTGGTTCGCGCCGCACGGGAACGACCCCGCGGACGGCTCGGTACCGGCGCCGACCCCGTCGGCATCCCCTTCCCCTTCGCCCACTGGAATGACGAGGTGACACAACGGTGCGGAGCGACGTCATCGTGATCGGGGCCGGACCCACCGGCCTCGTGCTCGCCGCCGAACTGCGGCTCGGCGGGGCGGAGGTCCTCGTCGTCGAGCGGCTGCCCGAGCCGACACGGCAGTCGCGCGGGCTGGGCTTCACCGCGCGGGCCATGGAAGCGTTCGACCAGCGGGGCCTCCTGCCGCGGTTCGGCGAGATCGAGACCAGCCCCCAGGGCCACTTCGGCGGAGTGCGCTTCGACTACACCGTCCTGGACGGCGCGCACTTCGGCGCCCGCGGCATCCCTCAGTCACAGGTGGAGCAGGTGCTCGCCGACTGGGCCGTGGAGCGGGGAGCCCGGCTGCGACGCGGATGGGAGGTCGTCGCCCTCGACGACGACGGCGCGTCCGTCGAGCTGACCTGCGACACCCCCGAGGGCCCCCGGAAGGTGACGGCCGCGTACGCGGTCGGCTGCGACGGAGGCCGGAGCACGGTCCGCCGCCTCGCCGGCTTCGCCTTCCCGGGAACCCCCGCGACCCGGACGATGTACCTCGCCGACGTCGCCGGCCTCGCCGTCCGGCCGAGACCCCTCGGCGAGAGGAACCCGCGCGGGATGGTCATGGCCGCCCCCCTCGGCGACGGCCTGGACCGCATCGTCGTCTGCCCGAGCAAGAGCCCCACCGCCGACGCCGACACCGGTTCCGCGCCGCGGTTCGAGGAGGTCGCGGCGGCCTGGGAACGCATCACCGGCGAATCCCTCCGCGGCGGCAGCGCCACCTGGGCCAGCTCCTTCACGGACGCCACCCGTCAGGCCTCCGAATACCGCCGGGGCCGGGTGCTGCTCGCGGGGGACGCCGCCCACATCCACCTGCCGGCGGGCGGCCAGGGCATGAGCCTCGGCATCCTGGACGCGATGAACCTCGGCTGGAAGCTCGCCGCCGTGGTCCGTGGCGACGCCCCGCCCATGCTGCTGGACACCTACCACCAGGAGCGCCACCCGGTGGCCGAACGGGTCCTGGAGCTCACCCGTGCCCAGGGCACGATCTTCCTGGGCGGCGAGGAATCCGAACCCCTGCGGACCCTCCTCGGGGAACTGCTCGAGCATGACGAGGTCAAGAGGCACCTCGCCGGGGCCGTCAGCGGGCTCGACGTCCGCTACCACGACCCCGAGGAGACGCATCCGCTCGTCGGCCGCAGGCTCCCGCCCTCCCCGCTGCGCACGGACGACGGAGCGACCAGCACGGCCCATCTGCTCCGGCACGGACACGCCGTCGTCCTCAACCCCACCGGCTCCGCCGCCATCAGGTCCGCCGCCGAACCCTGGAAGGACCGGGTGCTCACGGTGACTCCCATGCCTGTCGCCGACACCCCGCCGCCGGCGACGGACACCGTCCTGGTCCGGCCGGACGGGCACATCGCCTGGGCGGGAACCGACCCGGCGGGCCTGGCCTCGGCGCTCACCCGCTGGTTCGGACCGCGGACGCACCCGCGGTGACCCCCACCCCGCCGACGGGCGCGGAACCGGTCGATCTCTGGTCCGTGGACCTGCGGATCGTTCCGGCGAGCAGAGAGCTCCTCGACCGGCACGAACTGTGGACAGCGGGCAGGTTCCGCCGCGATGCGGACCGAGAGCGCTACGAACGCGCGCACACCGCGATGCGCCGGATCCTGGCGGCGTACGGGGCGACGACCGCCGGTGCCGTGCGCGTCACCCGGTCCGCCTGCGCCGGCTGCGGCGGGCCGCACGGCAGACCCGAACTCGTCGATCCGCCAAGGCCGCTGAGCTTCTCGATGACGCACTGCGGTGACACCATGCTGCTCGCTGTGGCGACCACGACGGTGGGCGTCGACCTGGAACGGGAGCCGCCGCACGGGACGGTCGAGCACGTCGCGGGGCGCCTCCACCCGCTGGAAATCGCCGAGCTGGAGGCCACACCACAAACGGACCGCCCCCGGGCCTTCGCACGGCTCTGGACCCGCAAAGAGGCATTCCTGAAGGGCATCGGCACCGGTCTGCTCGACGACTCGCTGCGCGCCCACGACCTGCGTCCCACGGCCGCGTCGCCCCACGGCTGGGCGGTACGGAACCTCACGGCTCCGCCCCGGCACGCGGCGGCCCTGGCCCTGCGGGCGGATCCCTCCTGCCGCGTCACCGTCCGCACACACCGCCTCGACCCCAAGGAACCCCCATGTCTGACAGCCGGTCCCCCGGTCGACTGATCCGAGAACTCCTCGCCGCGGTCATGGAACGGGACGCGGCCGCCGCGGCCGACCTCTACGCCCCGGACGCCGTCCACCGGAATCCGTTCCGCCCCGGCCGCCCGTCCGTCCGCGGCCGCCGGGCGATACGACGGCACTACCTCGAGGGCGTCTGTTCCGCCCCCGTCCGGTTCCACGCGGTCGACCCCCTGGTCATCCACGAGCTCCCGGAAAACGGCGTGGCCGTCGCCGAGTTCACGATGAACGGGGTCGTGCTCGGCTCCCGGGAACCGTACAACCCCTGCTTCGTCCTCGTGCTGCGGGCCCGTGACGGCCTGATCGAGGAACTGCGCGACTACGAGGACATCGGGGCGCGCCCCACGGCCCCGGGACGGGAAGGGCGCGCGAGCGACACGAAGGCCGGACCCGCGGGGGAGAACACGACGACGAAGGGAGCACAGCCGTGGACCTCGGACTGAACGGGAGGACGGTCCTCGTGACCGCCGGCTCGGGAGACGGAGTCGGCTCCGCCACGGCGCGGGCGTTCGCCGCCGAAGGGGCCCGCGTGGCGATCACGTACCACACCCGCCCGGAGGCCGCCCGTGCGGTGGCGAGGGACATCGAGACGCTCGGCGGCGAGGCGCTGGTCCTGCCGTACGCGCTCGGGGACCTCGCGTCCGTCGAGGCCGCCGTGGAGACCGTGCTCGACCGCTGGGGCTCTCTCGACGCGCTCGTGGCCAACGCCACCTACGGCCCCGTCCTCGCCCCCGGACCCTTCGAGGAGGTGCCGCCGGCGGCGTGGCAGCCCAAGATGCGCTCCGACATCGGCGGAACGTACCGGACCACTCAGCTCGCCGTCGCCGCGATGAGGAAGACGGGATGGGGAAGGATCGTCTACGTCTCCTCCACCGGCTGGGTGAGCGGTCGCGCCGGACGGACCGCCTACCAGCCCGCCATGGCGACCACCAAGGCGGCACTGCACGGTCTGGCCCGCAGCCTGGCGGTGGAGCTCGGACGGGACGGCATCCTCGTCAACGTCGTCAGCCCCGGGGCCATCGACGGAAGCAGGCTGCGGGCACGTCTGGGAGATCAGGCCGTGAAGGGACTCGCGGAGGCGAGCGCCACCGGCCGGATCTCCCGCCCCGAGGACGTGGCCGCCGCCATCGTTTTCCTCTGCTCGACGGCCAACCAGAACATCACGGGCATCGACCTGCCCGTGGACGGCGCTTCCCGCTGAAGCGCCACCGCACCCGGTAAGGAGAACACCGTGCAGGAACCCCCGACCTCCCAGGACGCACCGCCCCGGCCGGCGCACGCCGGAGCCCGCCCCGACCTGGACCTGTGGCGCCTCGGAGACCTCGTCACCCCCATGGCGGTGCGGACCGCCGCCACCCTGGCGGTCGCCGATCACATCCTCGCCGGACGATCCGGCGCGGACGCCCTCGCCCGGGCCACCGGCGTCGACGCCGGCGCCCTGGGCCGCGTGCTCGACCACCTGGTCACCGTGGGCCTGCTCCGGTACGACGATGGTGCGTACGAACTGACGGACCGGGGCGCCGTCCTGCGCTCGGACCACCCGTCGGGCATGCGACACCTCTGGGACCTGGAGGGGGCGGTCGGCCGCGCCGACCTCAGCCTCGTCGAACTCCCCGCCGTGGTCGCCACGGGGAGCCCGGGATATCCGCGGCGGTTCGGCAGGGGCTTCTGGGACGACCTCGCCGCCCGCCCCGAGCTCGCCCGCTCCTTCACCGCGCAGATGGCGAACGTGATCGCGAGGGACTCGCCGGCGATCGCGGCGGCGTACGACTGGTCCGCCCTGGGCAGCGTCGTCGACGTCGGAGGGGGGAGCGGAGAGCTCCTCGCAGCGCTGCTGACCGCCCACCCCACGCTGCGCGGCACCGTCCTGGACCTGCCGGGCGTGGCCGAGGAGGCCAAGCGCACGCTGGGCGAACGTGACGTGGACGCACGCGCCGACGTGGTCGCCGGCAGCTTCTTCGATCCTCTGCCCGCGGGGGCCGGAGGCTATGTGCTCTCCTCGGTCCTCCACGACTGGGACGACGACGCCTGTGGGGCCGTCCTCTCCCGGTGCGCCGAGGCGGCGGGAGAGGACGGCCGGGTGTTCGTCATCGAGCAGGTGGGCGAGGACGGCAGGAACCCGAACACGGTGATGGACCTGCGGATGCTCACGTTCTTCGGAGGGAAGGAACGCACCCTCGACGAGCTGGCCGGACTGGCCGAGCACGCCGGCCTCGCCTACGTCGCCGCCCACCCGACGGCGGGCCAGGTGGCCGCCCGTTCCGTCATCGAGTTCGTCCCGGGGACCGGCTGAGGCGCTCACCCCCGCGCGTGCGGAGGGGTGCCCCGGGTCCAGCGCAGCCGGAAGCCCAGGCTGGTGAACCTCCAGCCGTCGGCGGTCCGCCGGACCCCGGCCGAGACGAATGTGCCCGCGGAGAACGTGGGCGGGTCGGCGGTGGGCGCGTGCGGCGGGCTTCCGGTCCGGTGGACGTGGGTGGCGACCACATGCGCCACGAGCCTGGCGGAGTCGCCCGCGACGACGACGTCGGCGGGCGAATGCATGTGCTGCGTACGCTCCCAGGCCGCGAGCATGCGACGGTGGTCCTGGACGATCTCCTCGATTCCTCTGGACTCGCCGACCGGAAATGTCACCACAGCGTCGCGGGTGAATATTCCACAGGCCCACTTCTCGTCCAGTACCACGTCCTCGTCGTCAAGACCGAGAATATAGCGATTCAAGAGGGATGCGATTTCGAGCCCGTCTCCGTCATTCATGTGACCAGTATGGGTTCGGCTTTTTTTCTCATGTTCCGAAACGGCCGGAAGAGGCCGTTGCAAGAGCCTCAGGGGAAGACCTCATGCCCGTTCTCATGCCCGACGACGGCCTGCTGACCGTCCTCAACATCTTTTCCACCGATTCGGTGGGCGACCAGCTCCGGCTGATCGGCGTCATGCGCGACGTCATCGACCGCGCCGACTATCCGGGATGGGTGTCGAGCACCCTCCACGAGGATGTGCTCAGCCCCGGCTCGGCGAACCTGATCCAGTGGCGCAGCCGCGAGGACATGGAAGCGCGGAACGCCACGGACGAGGCGTTCCGCCACCGTGAGCTGCCGATCTTCCGTGAGCTCGCCGTCACGATGCGCCTGCTCCAGACGTCGGTGATCCACACGAGCACGCCCGAGGGACGGAACACCGAGATCCCTCTCGACGGTGATGCGACCGGCTGCACGGTGATCGAGCTGGCGCGCTGCCGGGACGAGGACCTCGCCCCGCTCCTGGAAGCCCTCCGGCACCGGGCCGACCGGCATTCCGGCGTTCCGGGGTGCCGGGGAAGCGCGGTGCTGAGGGGTGTCGGGACGGCGAGCTTCGACGGCGCGTTCGCGGTGCACTACGGCCGGTGGGACTCCCTGGAGGCGTGGAGGCGCATGTGCCACGAGGAGCACACGTCCGACGACCGGGTGGCCCAGTTCTCGACCGACCGCGAGGTCAGCGCCTATCAGGTGATCCACGCCCGGTCCGCGGAGGCGTGACGACGGGGTCCTGACGGCGCTGCCGCCCCGGGAAGGGCCTTCCGGAGCGAGGCCGGACAGGCCGTGGCCCACACGTACGAGCCGGATGCCGTGACCCGCTCGTACACGGCCACCGGAACTCACCGCGGTCCGCTGAAGGTCTCCGTTCCGGCTCGCCTGGAAGAGGACCTGACGTCCCTGGTGCCCTGCGTCGGCCAGGCGTGCCGGGACCTCGGCGGGTGCGCACCGGGGTCCCGACACGGCCGGCCGGAGTCAACAGGGTCAACAGGGACGGAAGGAGGAGATCTTGTCGTTGATCCAGTCGGGAACGTACGACCACTTCTCCCAGGGCCCGATCCTGAACTGGAGGCCGTTGTAATGGGGGTCCGAGTAGAAACAGATCGCCTGGCCGTAGTTGCTGGAGATCGAGGAGATCCTGTCGTTGTACTTCTGCAGGCCGATCGTGTCCAACGTCTTGTAGTTGGGCGCCTGCGGCGACCAGACCTGCAGCTGGGACCCTTCGTAGTAGTTGTCGGTGTAGACGCAGAGCGTGTACGTCGACCCGCAGGGCGTCCCCGCGTACGCGGTACCGGAGGAGAGGCCGGCCGATGCCACCAGGGCGGTGGACGCGACCAGCAGCCTGACCAGACGGCGAACAGTCCTGCTCATGGATCCCTCGCTTTCTCGGGAGCGAACTTTCCGCCATCAGACCAGGCGCCGCCGCCACCCCCACAGCCCTTCCTCCCCTCGCTTCCCCTTTCGCTCCCGGTGCTCGGTACGCAGGGGCAGGGGGCCCGAACAGCGGCCCGACGGGCGGCTTCTCCGGCACACTCCCCGGGCCGAAGGTGCAGAGGAGAGCAGGAGCCCGCGTCAACCGCACGCCGCCTTCCTAGGGTGTGGGCACCTCACCCCACGCAAGGAAAGGATCTGTCATGCCGCGATCCGACAGCACCCGGAAGAGGCTGCTCTCCGGCTTCGTCACCGCTGCCTTCGCCGCCGCCCTCACCGTCGCGGTGCCGGGCACGGCGTCGGCCGAGAGCGCCACCCCCTACGTCTTCAAGCTGTGCGCCTACGGGAACTACAAGGTGCGCGCGGAGCTGCCCCAGCAGGGGAACGTCTCGACCACGATCGTCCTCCCGGGCAACTGCACGACGCTCCGCCTCGGCGCCGCGACCACCTACGCGAAGGTGCGAGGCTCCTACAACACCAGCGGCTCGACCTTCTACGTCGGTACGTCGCACTTCACCGCGGCCCGCGGCTCCCTCACGTACGCGCTCGGCACCACGGCGAACGCCGGTGCCGATGCCTACCTCTGGTACAGCACGTCCTGACGTCCGGTCAGGCCGCCCCCGAGGCGGTCACCCCGGCGGCGACGGAAGTGCCCCCCCGGTACCCCCGTGCTCACCGCCCCGCTTCCCCTGCCCCCTGCGGTTCGAAGGGGCCGCCTCGGGCGGGGGAGGGGGAGGAGGGGACCGGGGCAGGCGAAACGTCAGAGCGGACGCTCGAGGATCGCCGCGACCCCCAGACCACCGGCCGCGCCCAGCGACACGAGACCGCGGCGGCCACCCCGCTCCGCCAGGAGCTTGGCCAGCGTCGCGACGATCCGGGCGCCTGTCGCCGCGAACGGGTGCCCGGTGGCCAGGGAGGACCCCACGGCGTTCAGCCGGGCGGGGGCGACCGGTGCGAGTCCCTCCTTCTCCCATGCGGCGAGATTGGCCAGCACCTGGGCGGCGAACGCCTCGTGAACCTCCACGAAGTCGAAGTCCTCCATGCCGAGCCCGACGCGCCGCAGCAGCCGGGGCACGGCCCGGGCGGGCGCCATCATCATGCCGTCGAGAGGATCCTCCGGCCGTGCGGCGAAATCGACCGCGGCCGTCTCGAACGCGACGAGGTAGGCCAGGGGTTCAAGGCCCCGTCGCCGTGCCCATCCCTCGGAGGCCAACAGCACCACGGCCGCCCCGTCGCTGAGCGCGGTCGAGTTGCCCGCAGTCATCGTCGCCCCGGGCGCACCCGTCCCGAAGACCGGCCGCAGCCGGGCGAGCCGGTGAACAGACGTGTCGGTCCGCAGGTTCTCGTCCCTGTCCAGGCCGCGGTGCGGCACGACGAGATCCCGCATGAACCCACTGTCGTACGCCGCGGCGAGGCGCCGGTGACTGGTGACGGCCAGCTCGTCCTGCGCGGTCCTGTCGATGCCCCAGGCACGCGCCGAGAGCGCCACGTGCTCCCCCATCGAGAGTCCTGTACGCGTGTCCGGATGGACCAGCGCGGGCGCGAGGTCCCGGGGACGGAGCCCGGACAGGGCGCGGAGCCTGGCCGGAACGGTCCTCGCGCGTCGTGCGGAGACAAGCGCGGTGCGCAGCTGGTCGCTGAACCCCATCGGCACATCGCTCATGGTGTCGGTGCCTCCGGCGACCGCGCTCTCCACCGCTCCCACCGCGATCTTGTTGGCCGCGGCGATGACGGTCTGGATTCCGGTGGTGCACGCCTGCTGCATGTCGTACGCGGGCGTCCTGGAATCCAGACGCGAGTCGAGCACGCTCTCGCGTGTCAGGTTGAAGTCGCCGGCGTGCTTGAGCACCGCTCCCGCGACCACCTCCCCGAGGCACTCCCCATCCAGGCGGAATCGTGCGGCGAGTCCGTCGAGGACGGTGGTGAGCAGTTCGCGGTTCGTGGCTGACGCGTAGGACCCGTACGACCGGGCGAAGGGCACGCGTGTTCCACCCAGGACAGCGACGCGACGGATGCTTTTGCCATCGGAGAGCATGTGCGCAGCATCACCACAGCCACCCGCGCCGTCGACCGGCCGCCCCGTTCTCTGCCCGCCGGACCAGGAGGACTTGTCCGGCCGGTCATGCGACTGCTCCGTGCCCGCGCCCCCCGTCGCGGACGACCTGCGCGGCGGACGACGCCTCGGCGCCCACCCGGCCGATGTGGGCCTGTGCCTGGAGGTGGCCCGGTTCGACTTCGCGGTGGAGATCGGACGCGAAGAAGGAGTGACGGTACCGCGGCCCCACCGAGTCCTTGGCGGAAACCGGACGGTGCGCCGGGAGTGAACCTCGCGCATAAGGTGTCGGCATGTCGCTGAGCCACATACTCCTCCCGTCCGGACGTTCGATCGAGCTCACCGAGCTGCGCATGTCCTCGACCTACGGAGGGATGCTGGAGGGCTACCCCTGCAAGCCCGTCAACGACATGAAGGTCAGGGGCCTCCAGCGGCAGGCCGAACGCGCGTTTCCCTCCACGCCGGTCCATCTGGTGCCGCCCTCCCGCGCGTACCCGGACCAGACCGCCGGCGCTTTCGGCCCCGCCGAGGTGCTGCCTTCCGTGGCCTGCATCGGGGTTTTCCGCTCGACGGCGATCGCCCCCGAACTCGATCCGGCGCTGTACCGTTCCGCTCTCACCGTGGTCTGGTTCCAGACCGGCTTGGACGTCCCGTCGGGCGAGGACGCCGCCCCTGCGCTGCACAGCATTCGCTGGGAGGAGCTGGCCCAGGACCACGAGCTCTGAAGCGTTGTGCGGAAGGTCGTGTCCGGGCGGATCGGGGCCGGCCTTCGCGTCCGCGGTGGTGCCGGGCACCGGCCGGGCCCCGGCGATCACCGGCATGGCGTCGGCGTCGACGATGCCCCGCACGTTCGCCGAGAACCGGTAGCTGCGCGAGAACGCACCGGCCTTCCGGTCCCGGACCGGGACCAGGGCGCCGTCCACGACCCACAGCCGCCCGCCCGCGTCGGCGGGACGGGTGGCCGACCCGGTCGCGAGCAGCCGCTGCATGCCCCGGCACACCGTCGCCGGCGAGACCCCGAACAGCGGCGTGAGCTGCCGACGGCGCCCCCGGCGAGACGAACGCGGTCATCGAGATGCCGGACGTGCTGCGCACGGCCCGCCCCGCCTCCTCCGCCTTGGCGGGGAAAACGATCGACCGGGTCGGCAGCGGCCGGATGCAGAGAGCGTCACGGTCACGCGGTGTACCTCCGCGTCGGGATGCCGGCCTCCTCGGCGAGCCCGGCGCAGTGCGAAGCCCCGGACGATCCGTTCCGGATGAACGCCAGGCTGAGGCCGGCGCCCAGCCCGCCCACGAGCCGGTTGAGAGCGGGGCCGGCCTGCGGGTCGCAGCCACCGTGCTCCCGCCACCGCGCCGGGTGCCGGAGGGCCCAGGTGTGGGCGATGGCGCCGACGCCGGTGGCGTCATCGCCGTGGATGACGCCGATGGGGCGAGGCCCATCGCGCCGGACTTCGAGGCAGGCGGCGTCGAGGGCCTGGTAAACGGTGTCGCGGTCGGCCCACTCCCGGCTGCCGCTGACGAGGACGTGGTGGCGGTGAGCTTCTTCAGAACAGCCACGATCGGGTGGCGGCCTGCTCCACAGAATCCGAGCGCGACCGCAGATCAGAGACCGGTCAACTTGACGGAGCCGTTCACCCTCTGGAGTGGCCGCTGGAGAAGCTCACGGATTTCTCCTCGGCGGGTGCACACGGCGGGTGCCGGTCGCAGACCCACAGCTCGCCGTGCTCGACGTGGTGGGCTAGGGGCGCATCCGGGTTGGCCTGCATGCGTCGGGGCATCATGATCATCATTCGTTTGATGGGCGGAGATCGGGACCGGGATGCCGACCAGCATGCTGATCCGCTTCCCGGCCTGAGGGCGTGCGTTCGTCCAGTCCTTTCGAAGGCCGCTCAGCCGCGCCCGTGCCCAGGTCTATGGCAGGCCGCACCAGCGCCGAGGTCGCAGGCGCAGCCTCCCGAAGAGCCCAGGTCAGGCAGAAAGGCCTACGCCGAAAGCAGCGGTATGCGCCCCCCGGATGTGTTGGCACCGATCTATGCGTGGGCACGGAGACTTATGATCTGTAGCACCCCATGGGTACAACACCAACGCCCCAAATTCGAAAGAGAGTTGGGATACCGATGTCTTCTCGATCCGAACTTCCGCAGCTCGAAGTGCGTGTTGGTGGCCTGCACCTGACTGTCCAGCGTGTTCCGGGATGGCTGCTCGGCCTGATCACCACGGTTGGCGGGGCGGCGCTGACGTGGTGGACGCAGCAGTAGGCCGCCGGCACCCCTTCCGGCGCTTGTCCAGGTTGGTGAAGAGGCTGCCGAAGTATTCGGCGGAGGTTTCGCAGCTCCAGCCGCAGGGGCGGGTGGCCCGGTACCGCCACCTCCCCCGGCACCCCGTCGACCCCGGACCGCGACCCGGCCCCCGGCTTGCTCGGTGAGGTTGTCTCTGGCGGTTCCTTCAGTCCATGTATTCGGTTGCGGCGTCAAGTTTTTCCGTCATGCGACAGGACACATGACAGCGTTAACCTATTCATAAAGGGGGAAGCGGCGGCGACCGAAGAGGGAGCAACACCATGCCTATGGACGTCAGAGGGCAGTGGGGCCTAGCTCAAAGCAATGGGGGCACCATTATCTTTACCGGCATAACCCAAGATCCTGACTCCGGGGCTTTCCACGGACAGGCGAAAGTTGGAACGGATACCCCCACGTCTTTTAGCGGCATTGCCACGGATGATGAAATCTCGTTCAAAGTACGAAGTGGGATTTACCTCGGTACCTTCAACTTCCAAGGCCATCTCTCGGGGATGACGGTCGACGGGCAGAATGGGAACAGCCAGGCAACCTGGTTCGCATCCAAGATCTTCACCCCGATGTGACCTCGCCGCTTCGATCCCACATGTCGCCGAAGCGATCAGCAAAACGATGCGTGGCTGCGATGTCGGCGGCGTGAGCGTCGGCGTCGAGGAAGTTGTCGGGGTCGGCGTAGCGACGCAGCTCGACGGCGATGCCTTCGAGGAACGCCTCCCACTCCTCGGCGGTCATGTCGCTGGGGTGACCGTGGCCGATCCGGAGTTGATCGCAGCTCCCCCCCCCCGCGATGACGCCCGCGATGTAGTGGTCGAAGCCCCAGACGTCCATGCGGCTGAAGCCCCGGCGGGCTTGCTCCCAGCGGTGCCGGGGCTCGCGCTTGAGTTGAACCCAGCACCACCGCGCGCGGTAGCACCACCCCTGGACCCAGGAGCGCCACGGGTGCTCGCGCGCCCACGGGTCGGCTTCGGCCACGATCTCGTCGAGGGTCCTCACGGCTTCCCCCGGTGCGCCTCCCCGACCTGCCGGTAGATGCCGCTGGGCCTGCGCTGCGACGGCTTCGGCGCCTTGAAGCCGTAGGCCCCGTACGCGGACATCGGCAGGGTGCCGTGCAGCTCGTACTCGACGCGGGCCCAGGTTCCGAGGGCGCGCACCGGCCGCGGCGGGCCCTTGGGGGCTTCGCCCTCCGGCGCCCCGCGGCGTGTGCCCGTCGTGTGTGCCGGGGCGGGCACTTCTTCCTCTTCGACGACGGCGGCGACCTCGCCCGGTGGCTCTGGGACCAGGGGCGCCCGCCGCAACCTCCCCGCCCCACTGGTCCTCCCTCAGTCCGTTCAGGCCAGGACTCGAACGGCATGATGTCGGTCGGCCTGAGCGCGAGGGGCCGGGAACGCGACCCGGCCGCCGCGCGAAGCACCGCGACGGCGGCCGGACCTGGTGAAGCGGTCAGGACCGAAGGTTCAGGACGGCGGGATCAGGCTGACTTGGTCGACCGCCCAGAACGCGCTGTCGGTGCCGGTGCACCGGAACCTCAGCTGCGCGGTGGTGGCCCCCGCCGGGACGTTCACCGTCAGCGACTCGACCTGGTTGACGTCGGCCGCCCGGTACGACTTCAGCAGCCGCGGCGCACCGCCGTCGAAGGAGACGTACACGTCACCCGTCTGCGGGCCGTTCGCCACGTAGTGGCTGGCGTACGTGACGCGCGCCGTGCTCGCGCCGTTCAGCTGGTGGACCGGACCGACCAGCGGGGAGTCGAACCGGCCGGTCCAGTGGGCCGCGTCGGCCCACTCGTCGGAGTCCGCCACGGCGAAGACGTCACGGGCCCGGACGTGGGACTCCCGGCCCTGGTAGCACTCCGAGAAGCTCCAGAACCCGCCGGTCGAGAACGTCCGGCCGCGTCCCTCGGTGACGCCGCCGCTCGGCATCGCCGAGTCGTCGACGCTCCAGTCCGCGGACGGGGTGCGGGTGAAGCCGACGGCGTCGGCGGCGATCGGGTCGGGGGTGCCGGTCTCGTCGACCCGGGTCCGGAGCGAACCGCGCAGCCCGTCGAACGCGTCGGGGGCGAGGTCCTGGATCGGGATGCCGTCCAGACCCCAGCTCGGCTCGATCGCGACACCGGTGTGCTTCAGCACGGTCGCGGCGACGTCCGCGATCTTCACGTCGTGCCGCTTCGAACCCGCCGCGATCCCGGCGCCGTTGGCGATGACGAAGGACTTGCGGACGTTCGGGTCGTTGCCGCCGTGGCCGCCCTCGTCGACGTGCCCGTGGTCGGTGGTGACCATGATCAGCCAGTTCTCGCCCGCGTACGTGGCGCGGGCCTTGACGGCCGCGACGATCCGGCCGACCTGGCCGTCGGCGGTGCGGATCGCGTCGCGGTACCGCCGGCCGGTGCCGCCGAAATCGTGGCCGGCGCCGTCCACGGCGTCCAGGTGGACGAAGGCGGAGTCGGGGTTGCCGTTGCGGAGGTGGTCGGCGGCGTCGACCGTGGTGGAACGGCCGGAACTAGATCGTGCCAGGCTTCTGGCGCGTGGGGTTCTTCACGGCGAGCGACGGCTCCAGCGCCGACGCGCCGGGCACTTCGCCGGTACAGGTGGTCCGCTGCGACTCGGCGGCCTGCATCGCGGGCCCGCTCGGGACCGACCGCTCGCACGGCTGCGCCTTCCCCGGCGTGATCCCGGTCCTCACGTACGGCCCCTCGGACATCGAAGCCGCCGTCGCGCAGCACATCCTCGGAGCACAGATCCACCCCGAGCACACCTGCCCGCGCCTGCCGTCCGCGGAGGAGGCTCCGCGCGACCAGGAGCACCCCGGCCAGGCGGTCGACGGGCAGCCGGCGTCCTACGGCCTGCACCGCATCCGCTCCACGCTCGACGCCACCGACCACCAAGTCGACCAGGACCACGAGGACGGCGCCTGCTCCGACACCGGACCCAGGCATCCACGCATCCACATACGCGGGCCTCGGCCTCCACCCGTGCCGGACCCCCGCGCAGCAGCACGACGAGCACCCGTTCCCCCCGACGCCGGAGGGCGCCGCGAATCCGACGGGGACTTCTCGGTGCGGGCGGTTCCGATCGCGGACAACGCCTCCACGGAGGGCAAGCTGATCGCCCACCGCAACGCCGTCCGTGTTCTGGCCCGGGACGCGTCCCTGCCCACCCGGGGGCAGCGACGACCGGTTCTGGGGCGAGACCGTCGACTGACGCCGGACCGCAGGGCCGCGCAAGGACGAGGGCCGCCGTCCGCAAGCGGCCCCCGTTCAGCGCGCCGCCAGAGAGCCGACACGACGTGCACAACCGCTCGATCCGACGCGCCTGTGGGGCGCGAGGGCTGGGCCGTCGCACGGACGCCCCGAACACCCACCCTCCGACCCGAACCAAGCCCAGGCCGCTTCCGGGAGCACGGAGCTCCCGTCGGCGGTCCGGAGCCGCGTACCGACCGCCGCTGGGGCCACTTCGGCGACCGCACCCGGCAGTATCCGCGCGAGGCTGGATTCCCCGACGACTACGCGACCGCTGACCACCCGGTACCGGCCGCCCCGGCGAGGACGCCCTCGCCCTCCTCTCCGCCCAGGCCCTCACTCGCACCGAACTACGCACCGAACTACGCGCTGAGCACCTCCAGGGCCCCCGCACCCTGAGGGAATGCCCCTCTCGGAACGCCCGTGTCCACCCGGGCACCTCTGGGCCGATCCTGAGGGATGCCCGGCCGGTGACACGGGCGTGGTGTGGGCAGCGGGGCCCGGCACCCGTAGCGGCCCCGCCCGGCTACGACGCTGCCCGCCACGGCCGACGACCTGGTCGGGGCCGAGCGGAGCACGGGCGGGGAGCAGGCGGAGGCGGACCGATTTTCCCGCCACGAGAACCGGCGGTCGAACGAACCCGTCCCCTCAGGCATGACGACCGCCAACACACCGCCCCTGCCGACCGTGCCGGCCTGGCCGCACTGTGGGCGGGGAGCGGACCCGGCAGCCGGCTCGGTCGGCTGCCGAGGCCGCAAGGTGGAGCCGTACACCGGCTGCCTGGCCCATCTGACCGACGCGGAACTGAGCACCCACCTCGGCACGCTGTCCCCCGGCAGCGCCCTCGACCATCGCGGCACCCTCCTGGCGGGAGAGGTGCTGGAACGGCTCCTGGGCGCACTCAGAGACCCCGCCACCGGCCGGCCCCATCTCGGTGACGCGCGCTTCGAGGAGGCGGTGTTCCCGGACGACGCGGGGTTCCTGGGGGTCAGATTCTCGGGGGACGCCGCGTTCCACGAGTCGGCCTTCTCCGGCAGGGCCGCGTTCGACGGAGCCGTCTTCACCGGAAACGCCCTCTTCGACGGGGCGGCGTTCTCCCGGGACGCCCTCTTCGGCAACGCCGCCTTCGGCCGGGACGCCACGTTCCGCCGGGCCTCCTTCTCGGGCGACGTCACCTTCCGCCGCGCGGTGTTCTCCGGCAACACCTGGTTCCACGGGGCCACGTTCTCCGGCGAGACGTGGTTCCGCAGGGCGGCGTTCTCGGGGAGCGCCGTTTTCGACGAGGCTTCGTTCTCCCGCGACTGCACGTTCCACCGGGCGGCGTTCGCCCGCTCCGCCACCTTCCGGCGGGCGGTCTTCTCCGCCCGCACGGACTTCCACGGGGCGGAGTTCTCCGACGACGTCCTGTTCGCCGACGCGACCTTCGAGAACGCGCTCCAGGTGGGCCCTCTGGTCTGCCGGAGGACCCTCGATCTGTGCCGGGCGCGCTTCCAGGGCCCGGTCACCATCGAAGCGGCGGCGAGCCGCCTCCTGTGCGTGCGGACACGATGGGACTCCAGCGCGGCCCTTCGGCTGAGGTACGCCGCCGTGGACCTGAGCGACGCGGTCTTCGAGTACCCGCTGAGCATCACCGCCCGGCCCGTCCCCTTCACACAGGACCACGCGGTCGTGACGGAGGCCCTCGCCGCCGGACGCGATCCGGGGGTGCGCGTCGTGTCTCTGCGGGGCGTGGACGCCGCGCACCTCGTCCTGCACGACGTGGACCTCAGCGGCTGTCTGTTCACCGGCACGGTCCACCTGGACCACCTGCGTCTGGAGGGCGACTGCCTCCTCGCGTCCACTCCCTCGCACTGGCGCCGCCGGGGACTGCTGCCGGTGCCGCCGACCGATCGGCGGACCCTGGCCGAGGAGCACCACTGGCGCGCCTCGCGGGGACGACCCGGCTGGACGGCGGCACCGAACGGGACCGAGGTGGTGGGGCCCGCCCAACTCGCCCCGGTCTACCGCCAGTTGCGGAAGTCGTTCGAGGACAGCAAGAACGAACCCGACGCAGCCGACTTCTACTACGGCGAGATGGAGATGCGCCGTCACGACCGCCGCCGGCCCCGTGGGGAACGCTGGCTGCTGACGCTGTACTGGGCGGTGTCCGGGTACGGCCTACGGGCCTCACGTGCCCTGGGCTGGCTGATGATCTCGATGGCGGCGACCGTACTGGTGCTGATGCTGTGGGGGCTGCCCGCCCAGGAGCCGAGCCCCGTCACATCCGGTCGGTTGACCGGACACGACATCACGCTGAACACCGACAAACCGGATCCGGTCAACCCCGGCGGTCCTCTCGCCTCGCGGCTCACTTCCGAGCGCTGGGAGAAGTCCATGCGCATCGTGGTGAACTCGGTCGTCTTCCGTTCTTCCGGCCAGGACCTCACCACCACCGGCACCTACACCGAAATGGCCTCTCGCCTCGTGGAGCCCGTGCTCCTCGGCCTCGCGGCCCTGGCCGTCCGCGGCCGCGTCAAACGATGACCGGCGTCCGGGAAGCGGGGAGCGGGACGGGGCAGACACCGCGAACCGACGGCCACCAGGGCTGTCGGCGGTCCTCGTCCTGGGTCAGGCGCGGCATCGACGGGACCCCGATGCGGTGGCCGGTGCCGTACGCGGAGTCGGGAACGCTCCACAGCACGGTGGGCGGGGCGCGACCGCGTCCCTGAGCGCGGGCCCGCCGGGACCGCGGTGCTCGCGCCGGATGCGGCCGACTCCTGTCGCCGCACCGCGAGGCCGCCGGGCACGGCACGACCGAGTCTTCGGGGAGTCGATGGCGGCGGTGTGGTGTGGCGGATCGGCGGACGGACCCGGCGTTCGCGATGTGCCGGGCGCTGGCGGACGGAGCGGACCTCGCCCCGTTCGCGGGAGGCGCGTTCGCCGTACGGGCGGTGGCGGCCGGCATCCGGTCCGAGACCCGCGGCGGGTTGCTCCTCGACGCCGTCCCGTGGGGGAACTTCCCGTACGGGGACGACGCCCGGCAGGCCGTTCACCTGCCGCGGACCGACGACGCCCCCGCCCGCCGCGCGACGGACGTGCTGGAGGGCCTGTGCGCCGACGACAGCCGGGCCGCCGCCGCCCTCGCCGTACCGTTCCTGATCCCCCTCGCCACCGGCGCCCGCACCGCGCCGTCGCCCTCACCACCCCCTCCGGCCCGGCCCGCGCCCGGTACTTCGGCGTCGCCTCCCGCGAGGAGTTCCTTCCCCACCGCACCGACCCCCGAGGCCACGCCACCGACACCTCCGACGGCTCCGACGCCTCCGACGGCTACGGCGTCGAGGTGACCGGCTACCCGGCAGGCTGGTCGGTGACCGCCGCCCGGGCCGCGATCACCGCCGAAGCACTCGTACCCCTACCACTCCTCGACGACGTCGTCCCCGCCCTCGGCCTCACGTCACCAGCCGAAACCGCTGAACGCCGGGTCTCGCCAACGGCACCTGACGGAGCATCACCTCGGCATGGGCCGCGGGCCCGATTCTCAGCCCTGAGGTACGGCGACCGTCGGGCGCCTCGATCACGGCTGGCCGAGTCACAGTTCGCAACGCAGCCCAGATCAGCCGGGTCTCTTCGCTGAGGGTCTGATGCATGTGCGGTCCGACTTCGGGTTCGAACCACCGCACAGCAAGTCGTCCGCTCTCGAAGAACTCGCCCCGCTCGTCCGTCCTGAACCGCGAACGGAGCACCTGGACAACTGCCGTGGGCGGAGGCCCGGCAGGCGTGAGGACATCCGCAGCCGGAAGGACACCAGGCGGCAGGGAAGCGCCTGCCGGGAGGCCGAGAAACGCTTGCGTACCTCCACAACCCAACGCGGACTCGATCGAGGCGTGCAAGTGCACCTGGTGCAGTCCGAGAGGCCCTGGCTGACTGCACTGCCATCCGGAGAGGGGAAGCACCTCGGCGATTCGCTGCCCCAGAAGCACCTCATCGGCAGGCATCAGCCAGGTGTCCGTCGTTTTCGTGCGAGATCCCGCGATCGCCATGAGGCCAGAATGCCAGTGCCCGATCCTGGCCGAGGAATCGGTCGAGGACATCCTGCCCCTGCCGCGCCGGCTGGTCGGCGAGGGACGGCTCCTCGCGCTGAAGGCGGTCGGCGACAGCATGATCGACGCGGCCGTCTGCGACGGAGACACCGTCGTGAGGCAAGCCGGCGGTGCGGACCACGGCGCCATCGTCGCCGCGAGGCTGGACGGCGAAACCACGGTCGAGCGCCTGCGCCGCCAGGACGGCCACGTCCGACTCTTGCCCACAACGACGCGTACGAGCCGGTCCCGGACGACGACGCCGTCACCCTCGGCAAGGTGGTCACGGTCCCGCGCGCCCTGCGGCCCGCTGGACCGCGCCGCTACGGCAGCACCCGCTGCTGACCGGAAGGCCGGAGGACACCGGTCCCCTCGGGAAGGACGATGAGGGACCGGCGCCGGTCGGCGGAGGTAGGGGTCCTGTACGCCGCCCCCGCCGCGACCGTCGCAGCCCTCACCCTCTGGCTCCGTGCACGGTCGGCCGGACGGGTCCTGGTCGCACGGACTGAAACCGCGTTCGGCAGGGCTCATGGCAGAGCCCTCCCGCCCGGCGGAAGTGGTGCTGCAGGCGATGGCCGGGGCTGTGCGGGAAGGGGATGCACCGGCAAGTGAACACTGCGCGCGGGCAGCCGCTGCCGCCCGCTGTCCCTGATCGCCACCGCCGGCCGACGAGCCGACTGCGTCCGGTCGCGGTCCGGAGAAGATCCGCGTCCCGTTGTCAGGACGGGGCAGGCCGCCCCGCGAAGAAGCCGGAGTGGCTCACGGTCGACACGGCTGACACGGCTGACACGGCTGACACGGCCGACACAGCCGACACGTCTGGTTCCCCAGGACTTGACCGGCCGTTCGGCCTTCACGGGAGGCGGGGAGCGTCTACCGCGTACAGGTGGGGGTTCTTGACCTGCGAGGCCTGGTTGGGGTCGCTACAGGTGGCGTACAGGGTCCCGTCGAACCAGACCGCCGAGGACAAGACCTGGGGAAAGACGCCGACGCTGCTCCGTCTTCCGGTGTCCGGGTCGACCCTGACCAGGTGGGTGGGGTCACTCGTCGGAAGGAAGAGCCAGGGCTGCTCGTCGCTCTCCTCCGGAAAGCCCAGGAAGATGAGGTCGTCCGCTTCCCACAGGACTGCTCCAGTGCGCAGGTTGGCTGCGAGCACGCCCCCGGCGGAGGCGCCTTTGTTTATCAGGGCAGTCGTGCCGACTGTGGCAAAGGTCATGCCGGTGCCGGGCAGGCTCCACAGTTGCCGGCCGTCTGTGAGTGACCAGGCGGTCGCTTCCGAGGCCGCGTTCGTGCCGAGAGCGATACCGGGCTCGGCAAGGATCCGTCCGGACGCTTTCAGCGGCGGAAGGATGCTGCCATCGGCGGCGTCGACGACGCGAAGGCCCGTGCCGCCACCGCTGAAGTAGATCTTGCCGTCGGCCGCGCCGGCAAAGCCGACCTGGGTGTTTCTCCGAGGTTCTCCGGCTCGATGCGTCCAGCGAGGTGTGCCGGTGGCCGGATCGATGGCTGTCCACCATCCTTGCCAGTCCCGGGCGAAGATCAGTCCGCCATGATGCTCCAGGCCGTGGACCGTGGGAAGTTCGCCGTCCATCCGACGGGACCAGATCTCCTTTCCGGTCCGCGGATCCAGCCGGTACACCCAGGCACCGAAGGCGCTGAACAGCGCGCCGTCCGCGAAGGCCGCGTACCCGCCGGAGGTCACCTCGTCGACGTCCGGCTCGCGGAAATGGGTCCACCGGGCCATGCCTGTCCGCGCGTCGAGGCACTGCACGGTCTCAAAGGAACGATTGACGAGAAGAGAGTCCGCGTCCGCGGAGAAGGACAGCGATCCGTAGACGAGCGACATCCTCTCAGGCAACTGCCACAGCTCCTTCCCGGTGCGGGCGTCCCTGGCCCGGAATCCGCTTTCCTCCGGGACCTGCGTCAGCAACACGGAACCCGCCCGTCCGAACACGTGGAGATTTCCGGACACCTTCCACTTCGTCTTGACGGGGCGCGGTTCCGTCCCGCCTTCGCGACGGTCAAGCACCTTGGGAACGACCACCGTGGTCGTCCCGCCCGTCACGACCACCCCTATGCCGATCAGGACGCTGCGGCGGCTGACCGGCCGTCCGTCGGAGTGCTCGGGTCCGGTACGAGGGCGGGCGCGGCCGGCGGTCGCCGCGCTCCCCAGGAGTTCGGCGATGGCGCCCAGGCGGGCCGCGGTCTCGGCTGCTGACGCGGGACGACGATCGGGTGACTTGGCCAGCAGGTCGGCCACCAGAGCGTCGAGTTCCACGGGCAGGCCGGGGCAGGTGCGGGACGGCGGTTCAGGAACCTCGGTCGCGTGCGCGACGATCTGCGCGAAGGCGTCCTTGCCGGAGAACGGAGGCTGCCCCGTGAGGAGGTGGTGCAACAGACAGCCCAAGGAGTACAGGTCGGAAGCGGGCCCGACCTGGGTGCCCCGCGCCTGCTCCGGCGACATCCACGGCACGCTTCCCAGGACGCCCCCGGCCTGACTCAACTGGTCGAGGCCCAGATCCGGGTGGAACCAGGCGATGCCGAAGTCGAGAACCTTGACCGTTCCATCGGGCGTCAGGATGACGTTCGCGGGCTTGATGTCACGGTGGACGATCCCCCGCTCGTGCGCGGCCTCCAGCGCCGCGCACACCTGGCGGGCCCAGTCGACGGCCCGGGCGGGCGCCGGCGCCCCGTCGGCGGCGAGAACACGGTCCAGTGTGCGGCCGGGTGCCAGCTCCATCACGATGAACAGCGTCTCGCCGTCCCGGCCGAAGTCGTGGACCGTGACGACGTGCGCACTGGCGGACAGGCCGGCAGCGGCCCGCGCCTCACGCTCCAACCGGGCGGCAGCCTCCGGCGTCACACCGGGACCCGAGACCGTCTTGACCGCTACCTCGCGGTGCAGCACGAGATCCTGGGCGCGCCACACCACACCCATCCCGCCCGCCCCCAGGCGATCCCCCAGCAGATAGCGCCCGGATAGCACACGCCCCGACACAGGTGCCCCCTCCGACATCCAGAACGGTCGATCGACTCTACGAGGTGAACAGAAGCGGCACATGGTCTTTCACGAGCTCGGCGTCCCGCTGTGCGGAGCAGGCGTCCAGCCACGCGGCGAGCCGCTCCTGCGCGGGCCGGTCCGCCGGCTCCTCGGCCAGGAGGTTCGGCACCTTGCCCGCC
>NZ_JBEZUZ010000085.1:0-35808 GCF_040636735.1 Streptomyces sp. NPDC035033
CCGGCTTCAGCTGGCGGCAGGGGCCGCACCAGGTGGCCGTGAACATCACCAGGACCGGCGTCCCGGCGGCCAGGACGTCCGCCGCGAAGTCCGCGCGCTCGACGGGCACGGCCCGGGTCTCGACGACGGGCCGCTCCTCGTGGAGCGTCACCTCGTGCTCGGCCTCGGAGATCTCCGGGCCGGACATGGCCTCGCCGCGGTTGGCCTCGGTGATCGGCTCGCGCACCACGCGGACCTCTTCGCGGCGCAGCGGCACGGTCTCCTGGGCCTCCTCGGTGACCACGTACTTGCGCAGCCGGACGCGGCCGGTCTCGACCTCCTCGGTGCCGACGTGCAGCTGCTCCTCGGAGCGGGTCATCGCGTCGTCGGTCCCGCGGTCCCGCCACGCGGCCTCGGACTCCTCGCCCCGGAGGCCGCCGGTCCGGCCGGCCATGCCCGCGGCACCGGCGGTGCCCGCCATGCCGGCGGCGCCCGTCATGCCCGCGGTGCCCGTCGTGCCGGCGTCCATGCCGGTGCCGGTTCCGGTGCCGTGCGCCCAGCCGCCCTCACCGGGCTCGTTCGCCCGCTGCCAGGCGTCGTCCCAGGCGATGCCGTAGTACTCGTACAGGCGCTGCTCCTCGCTCGCGTCGAGGTGGCCGCCGCCGTCGACGTCGACATGCGGGGCGTCCTTGATCCGGTCCTTGGAGTAGGGCACCTCCAGGTGGTCCTGGACCACGGTGGCGTCCTTGATCGGCACGAAGGACTCGTGGGTGCCGAACAGGCCTGTCTTGACGGTGACCCACTCGGGACGGCCGGTGGCATCGTCGAGGAAGACATGCTTGGCGTCACCGACCTTCTTGCCCTCGGTGTCGTAGACGGGGTGATCCAGCACAGTGGGTATCTGTTCCTGGGCGATCATGCTCAACCCTCCAGGCGTTGGTGCGGACACCCGGCGACTAGCCAGGGAAAACAGGGCGGAAACGTGATGAACCCCATCGAATTGTTTTGATGGGTGACCGGTTGACCGTTGAATCGATGCTCGGCGGGGCCGGCGGGGCCGGCGGCTCAGAGGCGGAACGCCCCGGCGGGCGTCCAGTCGCCCAGGTACGCCCCCCGGACGGCGGAGGACGCCTGCGCGGGCGTCAGCTGCGGGCGGTTCTCCGGCACCGTGACGGCCGCGCCCCGACCCGTGTTGCGGTACTCCGCGAAGCGCTGCGCCTGCCACGGGTGGGCGTCCCGCATGTTCGCGTACGGCGCCACCGCGTCGATCCCCGCCCCCAGCACGGACTCCCGGACCACCAGCGACGGCCGGGCCGTGACGTCCGAACTCGGCACCCACGGCCGGGCCAGCTTGTAGTGGCCGTCCGGGGCCTCGCTGGTGATCCGGCAGCGGGAGGCGAGGAAGCCGTACGGGTTGGCGCGGGCCGTCGAGGGCGCGAAGACGAAGCCGTACGGGGGGCCGGCCAGGTCCGTGCGGACCAGCGTCCGGAAGTGGCAGTGCTCGAAGACGGCGGTGGCCCGCCCGAAGACGAAGTCGACGTCCCCCTCGACGTAGCAGTGCGCGAAGTACTGCCGGGCGAAGGCCGACAGGGACGTGGAGTCCGCGTAGAGGGTGTCCTGGTGGCCGAGGAACCGGCAGTGGAAGAACGCCGAACGGTCGCCCTGCGCCTTCAGCGCCACCGCCTGCGTGCCCGGGTTGCCCGGCAGGTCGGTGCGGAGGAAGTCGTTGGCGAAGGTGACGGCGTGGGCGGTGAAGTCCGCCGCCTGGAGGGTGACCGTCGCCGACCCCGAAGTGCCGTACGTGCCGGAGCCGTCCGGCTTCGGGGTGCCCGCCGCGTTGTCGTACACCACGACGACGTCCTTGGCGTCCCCGCTCGCCCCGAGCCACGTCATGCCGGACCGGGCGGCGGACACCGCGACCGTCTCCCGGTACGTGCCGGGAGCGAGCACCAGCGTCCAGCCGGTCCCGGAGGCCGCGTCCACCGCCGCCCGGACGGAGGTGTGGTCGCCGAGGCCGCCCGGGTGGACGTACAGCGTCTTCTCGGTCAGCCGCGCGGCGGGCGAGCCGTACCGGCCGAAGGGTCCGGCGGGGCGCTCCGACGCCACCGCGGGGGCGGCGGGCAGGGCGAGGGCGGCGAGGGCCGCGCCGGCGCCGGCGAGGAAGGCGCGGCGGCCGGGGGAGGTGCGGGGGTGGTGCGAGGGCATGCGGACGCTCCTTCGCTGAGCGGGAGTCGGGGAAAGGAGGGAGGACCGGGCCGGGGCGGGCGCGACGGGACGGGTGTGCCGCGCTCCGCCCCGGCCCGGCGAAGGGGGGCGCGGGTCAGCGCAGCCGGCCGGCGCCGGCGCGGTGGCCGACGAGGGCGGGCACGGCCCGCGGGTGGTCCACCCGGGTGCGCAGCACGGGCGTCCAGCCCGCGTCGCCGCGCAGCGTCTCCGCCGGGAACTGCTCGTTGTGGACGGCCAGCAGGTCCACCGGGCGCCCGTTGACGTAGTTGCCGGTGGTGGTGACCGGCGCGTCCTTCCACTTCTTCAGGATCTGCCCGGCGGGGATCTCCGGGGCCAGCGTGAAGGCGTTCTTCTCCGCGTACAGCTGCGACTCCTGGCCGATGCCCAGGCTGTACACGTAGGACGCGTCCGTCACCTTGTAATGGTTGTTGTACGCGTCGACCCGGCCGAAGCGGACCCGGGGCGCCCGCTCCACCACGTCGTCGAAGAGGTTGTGGTGGAGGGTGACGCGCAGCTTGCCGCGGTCGGTGGCGCCCGCGCTGTCGCTGTTGCCGATCATCAGCGTCTTGTCGTGGTCGGTGAAGACGTTCCACGAGACGGTGACGAGGTCCGCGCCGCGCACCACGTCGAGTTCGCCGTCGTGCTGCTGGTACACCTCGCCGTAGTACCTCGGCAGCGAACTGTCCGGGTACCGGCCGTCGGTGAAGGTGTTGTGGTCGATCCACACGTGGGTGGAGCCGTACACGACCAGGCTGTCGTACTCCGAGTTCCAGGCGCCGGTGGCGCCGTCCGTCGGGTCCCACTGCGGGAAGCAGTCGAGCGGGCTCTCCAGCGTCAGGTTGCGGATCACGACGTTGTCGACGCCGGTGACCTGGAGGCTGCCGCCGAGGAGCGTCGCGTCCCGGCCGACGCCGATCAGTGTGGTGTTGGCGGGCACCTTGACCTTGATCGCCTGGCCCTGGGCGGCGGCCGAGGCGGCGCGCAGGTCCTCCTGCGGGCCGCTGACCTCGTTCTCGTACCCCCACACGGCGGGGTCGTAGTCGGCGAGGTACCGCTGGAAGTCGTAGCCGGGGGCCTCGAAGGCGGCGCAGCCGTCCTCGGTGGCGTTCAGGGTGCCGGCGACCTTGACGATCCGGGGCTCGGTGCCGGGGACGGCGAGGGCGGCGCGCAGCTCGGCCCAGGTGGTGACGGTGAAGACGCGGGAGGCGTCGGCGGCGGCGCCGCCGGTGGTGCCGCCGCCGTCGGAGGCCCAGCCGTCGCCGGCGGGGAGGGCGGCGCGGGCCGGGTCGGCGGCGGGGCGGGGGCCGGAGTGGGCGCCGGCGGCGGGCGCGGTGACGGTGAGGACGAGGGCGGCGGCGGCCACCGCTCCCAGCTTCGTGCTTCTGTTCACGCGCGGTTCTCCTCAGGGGGCCGGGGTGGGTGCGGCGGGCCAGGTGATCCGGTCCGCCGGGAGGGCGTCGTCGAGCCGGCGGGTCTCGCGCGGGGCGAGGACCCGGGTGCGGAGCAGTTCGCGGGCCACGATCCGGGCCACCTCGATCGCGCCCGGGGGGTTGAAGTGGGTGTTGTCCTGCTCGGTGGCGGTCCAGTTGAAGTACGTCTTGGTGGCCTCGGGGCCGAGCCGCTGCCACAGGGCCAGCGACAGGGCCTCGACGTCCAGGAGCGGCACGTCGTGGGCGGCGGCCAGCTCCCGCGCCGCCGCCGGGTAGTCGCCGAGCGAGCGCTGGGCGGTGCCGGCGGCGTCGAAGCGGCGGCGCTCCACCGAGGTCGCGAGCACCGGCAGCGCGCCGCGGGCGCGGGCGGTGTCGATGAAGACCCGCAGGTTGTCCTGGTAGGAGCCCCAGGGGTCGGTGAAGCGGGTGGGGTCGGTGGTCTTCTGGTCGTTGTGGCCGAACTGGACGATCAGGACGTCCCCGGGGCGCAGGGCGTCCGCGATCGGTCCGAGCCGGCCCTCGTCGAGGAAGCTCTTGGTGGAGCGCCCGTTGACGGCGTGGTTGGCGACCGTCAGCCCGCGGTGGAGGAAGAGCGGCAGGGCCATGCCCCAGCCGGTCTCGGGCGCCGCGTCGGCGTACTTCTGCGCGGCGGTGGAGTCTCCGGCGAGGAAGAGGGTGCGGGGGCGGCGGGAGGAGGACGCCTCGGCGGCGTCCTCGGTGCGGGCGGCGGCCGGCCGGGCGGCCAGGGCGAGCACGAGCCCCGCCCCGGCCGCGACCGCCTCACGGCGGCCGATCCTCACTTCTTCTGCGACTTCCACTCGGCCTGGGCCTCGTTCAGCTGCTTCGCGAGGGAGTCGGCGAAGTCCTTCGCGGACATCGAACCCAGCAGCACCTTCTGGAAGTTGGCCTCGTTGTCGGCCTTGGAGATGGTGTTCCAGTCCGGCAGGTAGTACGGCAGCTGGACGATGGTCGCCTTGCCGCTGAAGAGGACCTCGGCGGCGAGCTTGGTCGGCTCGGCCTCCTGGAGCCACGGGTCCTGCGCCGCCTCGGTGTTGGCGGGGATGGCGCCGGCGGACTTGTTCCACTTGGAGTTGGACTCGTGGGAGGCCGCGAACTCGATGAACTTCCAGGCGGCGGCCTTGTTCTTGCTGGTGGAGAAGAGGCCGAGGCCGTCGACCGGGTTGGAGACCATCACGCGGGCGCCGTTGTCGAGCGTCGGGTTCGGTATGCCGCGGAACTTCTCGGTGCCCAGGGCCTTCACGTGGTCCTGGTAGGAGCCGAGGTTGTGGTTCAGCATGCCGATCTCGCCGCTGTCCCACTGGGCGACCATCTTGGTGAAGTCGTTGTTGACGTCGGCCGCCGGGGTGTTCTTCTTGAAGAGGCCGGCGTACTTCTCCAGCGCGGCCACGTTCTTCGGGTCGTTGACGGTGGTCCTGTCGCCCTCCCAGAAGGTCTGGATGCCGCTCTGGCCGTACATGGCGTCCAGGGCCTGGGCGATGGATCCGGCGCCGCCGCGGATGGTGTAGCCGAAGCGGTTCTTGTCCTTCTGGGTGAGCTTGTCGGCCGCCTCGTAGAACTTCGACCAGGTGCTCGGCTCCTCCAGGCCGGCCGCCTTGAACAGGTCGGTGCGGTAGTAGAGGACGCCGTTGCTCGCCGAGGTCGGGACGGTGAAGAGCTTGTCCTGACCGCCGGCGGCCTTGACGGACTCCAGCATGCCGGGGTTCAGCTTGCCGAAGAGGGAGCTGTTCGCGATCCGGTCGTCCAGCGGCTCCAGGGCGCCCTGCGCGGCGATCCCGGCGAGCATCGCCGCGCCGACGCCGCCGACGTCCGGCAGGGCGCCGCCCTGGATGGCGGTGTCGTACTTGGACTGCACCTCCTTGGAGGCGACGCCGACGTACTCGACGTCGATGTCCGGGTTCGCCTTCTCGAAGTCGGCGATGATCTCCTTCCAGACGTCGGTGCGGACACCGCCGTTGTTGTCCCAGAAGGTGATCTTGCCCTTGCCCGATCCCTCGGCGCCCTCGGCGCCGGCGCCGCCGCTGCCGTCGTCACCGCAGGCGGTGGCGGTCAGCGCGAGGACACCGGACAGGGCGAGGGCGAGGGCGGCTCTGCGCCGGCCGGGGAAGATGGTCATCGTCGGCTCTCTTCTCTCGGGGTGGTACGGGGGGATGGGGGTGGAGCGTGGGGGAGTGCGGGCCCGCCGGGGTGCGGCGGGCGGTGGCGGCGGCCGGTCTCAGGCCGTGGTGCGGAAGTCGGTGAACACGCCCGTCCCGGCGTGCCCCTCGCCCTCGGGCGCGGCGGCGAACAGACCGAGCAGGGCGCCCACCCACCGCCAGGGGGTGGCCGCGAACTCGGGGCCGAGCCGGACGGGTCCCGCGCCGGTGTCGTAGGAGAAGCGGCAGCGGGCGTCGGCGGTGACCTCGATCCGCAGCAGCGCCTCGGCGGCGCCGAGCGGTACGGCCCGGTCCGCGTCCCGCTCCCGGTCGGCGTTGCCCGGCGCGAAGCGGTGGACGAGGAGCGCGCCGCCGTCGGCGGCCCGTTCCAGCCCGATCCAGGCGTACGCGTCGCCGAGCACGACCAGTCCGGCGCGGGCCCCGGGGGCTCCGGCATCCAGCCGCAGCCGGACCTCGACCGTCCGTGCCCCGGCGGGCAGCCGCTGCGTCAGCACGTGCGGCACCGACCGCAGGTCCTCGGCCCGGTCCGTGCGGACGCAGGCGAGCCGCAGCCCGTCCCCGTCGTGCGGACGCGTCCAGTCCGTCCCGGGGTTGGCGGTCCAGGACCACTGCGGCCCGAAGGCGCCGCCGGGGAAGGCGTCGTCCACGGCCGGCCGGGCCGCCGGTGCCTCGGGCAGGGCGGGCTTGCGGTGGACGCGGACGGGGGAGCCGCCGTCGCCCAGGACCGGCCAGCCGTCCGCGTCCCAGCGCATCGGCTGGAGGTGGACGAGCCGGCCGTGCGCGCCGGTCTGCTGGAAGTGCAGGAACCAGTCCTCGCCGGCGCCGGTGCGCACCCAGCCGCCCTGGTGGGGGCCGTTGACGTCGGTGTCGCCCTGGGAGAGGACGATCCGCTCCTCGTACGGGCCGAAGAAGGAGTCGGCGCGGAAGGCGCCCTGCCAGCCGGTGGCGACGCCGCCGGCCGGGGCGAGGATCCAGAACCGGCCGTCGTGCCGGTACAGCTTGGGGCCCTCCAGGGTGAACCAGCCGGGGATCAGGTCGGCGTCGATCAGCGTCGTGCCCTCGTCGAGGACCTTGGTGCCGTCCGGGCTCATCCGGTGCCCGGTGAGCCGGTTGTTGAAGCCGGCGCGGGACTTCGCCCAGCCGTGCACCAGGTACGCCTCGCCGCTCTCCGCGTCCCACAGCGGGCAGGCGTCGATCAGTCCCCGGCCCTCCTTCACCAGGTGCGGACGGGTCCAAGGCCCTTCGATCTCGGGAGAGTTGACCTGGAAGATCCCGTGGTCGGGGTCGCCCCAGAAGATCCAGAACCGGCCGTCGTGGTGGCGGAGGGAGGGCGCCCACACGCCGCGGTCGTGCCGGGGCCGGCTGAACGCCTCCTCCGGTTCGAGCCGTTCGAGGGCGTGCCCGGCGAGCGTCCAGTTGACCAGGTCGCGGGAGCGCAGCAGCGGCAGGCCGGGGGCGCGGCCGAAGCTGGAGGCGGTGAGGTAGAAGTCCTCGCCGACCCGGACCACGTCCGGGTCCGACCAGTCCGCCGCCAGGACCGGGTTGCGGTACGTACCGTCCCCCAGGTCGCCGGTGACCGCCGGGACCACCGGGCCGGGGGTCACGAGGTCACCGCCTTGCGCACCAGGGCCGCGGCCCCGTCCCGGTCGAGCCGCCCGTCGGCGACCACCGTCACCACGCGGCGCACGAAGGTCCCGCCGGCCGGGACCGCGAGCCGTTCGTCGTGCGCGAGGGAGGAGCCGACGCCCGGGTACTCGGCGGCCCGCACGAACCACGGGTCGCGCCGGGTGGTCTCCGTCGCCCCGGCGAAGACCAGCGTCCAGCCGTCGCCGCACATCGCCACCCAGTCGGCGCGGGCGCCGTGCACGGCCTCCTCGCCGTCCGCCCCGGAGCCGTCCGGGCCGGGACCGAACACCGCCGGCGCGGCGGCCTCCCTGGGCGCGCGCCAGAAGAAGCCGCCGTAGGCGGCGCCCGGGCGCCCGTTGGTGGCCGGGCTGCCGATCGACAGGTCGCGGCCGGAGACGTTGGCGACGGAGAAGGTCAGGTCGAGCGCCCACGCCGTGTCGGTGAGGGGGACCGCGGCGACCGTGCGGTGCTCGGCGAGCAGCCGCTCCCCGCCGGCGGTCCAGCTCAGCTCCTCGACGAAGCCGTCCGGGTCGCACAGCTTGAAGCCGTCGTGCCGCTGGACGCCGTGGTTGTCGAGCTCGACCGGGCCGCGGCCGCGGACGAAGGTCCGTCCGCCCCAGAAGTTGTGCCCCGCGACGTCCGGGACGGCGACGGAGACGCCCAGGTGGTGGACGTGGTCCTCGGGCAGCACCTCGGTGACGGCCCGGCCGGCGAGCGTGGTCACCGGGTGGAGGTAGGGGCGGGGGGAGTGGTCGGGGGCCAGTGCCGGGCGGGTCATGCAGTGGGCGACCGCGCGCCCCGCGGCCCGCAGCACGGTGGTCGCGCCGGTGCCGGTCACCGGAGCCCCGCCGGGGCCGGCGACGCCCACGGGGCGCCGAGTTCGGAGTAGAGCCGCAGCTGCTCGGCGCTCGCGTCCACCAGCGCCTCCACGCCCTCCACGACCCGCCGGGGGGCGCTCTCGCCGGGTTCGGCGCGCCAGTGGGCGGCGGGCAGCGGCAGCGGGTCGGGCGCGGTGCGGACCGCCTCGACGACCCGCATGAAGGCGCCCGTCGCGTCCGGCGGCACCAGGAGCGGGGTGGCGCCGGTGACGTGCGCGACCAGGTTCTCCAGGAGGTCGGTGCGTCCGTACACGGTCTCCTCGGGGCCGTGGCCGGCCCGCTGGAGCAGGACCCGGTCCTCGCGGTACCAGAAGGTGATCCGGCCGCGGGTGCCGTGCACGACCACGTACGGCTCGCCGGTGCGCTCCGCGCAGAGCGTCGCGGCCACGGTGACCGGGAAGCCGGCGGTGGTGGTGACGCGGACGGCGGAGGTGTCGTCGGACTCGATGGCGTGGGCGTGGAACAGCTCGGTCTCGATGCCGGCCACGTCCTCGGCGAGGGTGGTCCCGGCGAGCGCGAGGGCGGTGGCGACGGCGTGGGCGAGCGGGTTGGTCAGCGCCCCGTCGACGACGTCGAGGCCGTCGAGCCGGCGCCGGCCGGCCCACGGCGCGCGCCGGAAGTACGCCTCGTCGCGGACCCAGGCGCCGGCCGCGCCGACCCCCCGGACCTCGCCGATCGCGCCCTGGGCGATCAGCTCCCGGACGGCGGGGACGGCGTGCGAGCCGAGCGACTGGAAGCCGATCTGGCAGGCGGCGCCGGCCGCCGCGACCCCGTCGGCCATCCGGCGGAACTCCGCGTACGACGGGGCCGGCGGCTTCTCCAGGAGGATGTCGGCGCCGTGCCGGGCGGCGGCCAGGGTCATGTCGGTGTGGGTCTGGATCGGGGTGCTGAGCACCGCGAGCCGGGCGCCGGTGGCGGCGAGCAGGGCCTCGAAGTCGTCGGACTGGGCGGGGGCGCCGAGTCCGTCGAGCTCGGCCGCGTCGAGCGGGCGCAGCTCGCAGACGCCGGCGAGGCGGACCAGGCCGAGCCGCTCCAGGCGGTGGATGTTGAGGAGGTGGCTGCGGCCGTGGCCGCGGGCGCCCGCGAGGACGACGGGCAGGGGTTCACGTACGGGCATGGGGTTCATCCCTTCACCGCCCCGGCGCTGAAGCCGGTGACGAGCCACTTCTGGATGAAGGCGAAGACGATCACGACGGGGACGGCGGCGATGACGCCGCCCGCGGCGAGCGCGCCGAGGTCGACGCTGTCGGCGCCCATGAGGGTGTTGAGGCCGACCGGGATGGTCTGCTTGCTCTGGCTGCTGAGGAACATCAGGGCGAAGAGGAAGTGGTTCCAGGCGTGGACGAAGGCGAAGGAGCCGACGGCGACCAGGCCGGGCCGCAGCAGCGGCAGCACGACGATCAGGAAGGCGCGGAAGCGTGAGCAGCCGTCGACCCAGGCGGCCTCCTCCAGGGAGGGCGGCACGTTCCGGATGAAGCCGCTGATGAGGATCATCGACAGCGGCAGCTGGAAGACGGTCTCGGCGAGGATGACGCTGCCCAGCGAGTTGATCATCCGCAGTTCGGCGAAGATCTGGAAGAGCGGGACGAGGAGCAGCGCGCCCGGCACGAACTGGGAACAGAGCAGGGCCAGCATGAAGCCCTTCTTGAACCGGAAGTCGAAGCGGGCGAGGGCGTATCCGCCGGCCAGCGCGACCAGCGTGGTGCTGAGCAGCACCGCGACGCCGATCAGGAGGCTGTTCTGGAAGAAGGTCCCGAAGCTGCGCTCCGTCCACACCTTCTCGAAGTGCGCGGTCGTCATCGGCCAGGGCAGCAGCGAGGTCGATCCGGCCGGGCGGACGGCGAAGAGGAGGATCCAGTAGAAGGGGACCAGGGTGAAGACGAGGTAGACGCCGAGCGGCAGGTAGATCTGCCAGCGGGGGACCTCGTCCCAGGCCCGGTGCCGCCTGCGGGCGGTGGCGGGCGGGGTGCCCTCCGGCGGGCCGGCCGGGGGCGCGGCCCCGTCGGCGGGCGCGGTGCGGGTGCGGGTGGCTGCGGCGGTCACTTGCTGTCGCCTCCGAACTTGCTCAGGCGCAGATAGACGATCGAGCAGAAGAGAAGGATCACGAACGCCACCGTGGTGAGGGCGGAGGCGTATCCGAAGTCGTGGGCGTCGACGCTGGTCTCGGCGATGTACAGGGGCAGGGTGGTGGTGACGCCCGCGGGTCCGCCGCCGGTCAGGGTGTAGAGCAGGTCGACGTTGTTGAACTCCCACACCGCGCGCAGCAGCGTGGAGAGCACGATCGCGTCCCGGATGTGCGGGAGCGTGATGTGGAAGAACTGCCGCAGCCGGCCCGCCCCGTCGACCTCGGCGGCCTCGTACAGGTCGCCCGGGATCGACTGGAGGTCGGCGAGGATGAGGATGGCGAAGAAGGGCACGCCGCGCCAGAGGTCGGCGACGATCGCCGCCCAGAAGACGGTGCCGGTGTCGGAGAGCAGCGAGGTGCCGTACTCGCCGATGCCGAGGTCCGCCAGGTAGCGGGTGATGCCGGTCTGGGAGTTGTAGAGCAGCACCCAGATCGCCGAGGTGAGCACGCCGGAGACGGCCCACGGCGAGAAGACCAGGGCCCGGCCGATCGCCCGGCCGACGAAGGTCTGGTTGACGATGAGGGCGAGCGCGAGCCCGAAGAGGAGCTGGAGCGTCACCTCCACCACGACCCACTTGAGGCTGAAGGAGAGCGTGCCCCAGAAGTGCGGGTCGGCGGTGAAGATCTCGGTGAAGTTGTCCAGGCCGGCGAAGCCGTTCCGCCAGGGCTTGGTGGGGTTGTAGTGCTGGAGGCTGTAGTAGAAGACGCTCAGCACGGGGTAGGCGATGAAGCCCAGCATCAGCAGGCCGGCGGGGGCGATCAGCAGGTACGGCAGCCGGCGGGGGGTCGCTCCCGTGCGGCGGCGCCCCCGTGCCGTGGCGGCTCGGGGCGGTTTGGTCACAGCTGTGGCCATGACGGCGGCTCCGTTCTCGGGCGGGCGGTGCGGCGTCCAGAAAGCGCTTTCTATCAGAGGTGAAGCGCTTCGCGAACGGCGTTCGAGATGTCGGACAAGAGGGGCGGTGGCGGGCGGGGCGGGGCGCTCAGCCCGCGTACGGATCGGGGGTCGTCCCCGGCCTGGCCAGGAACTCGAAGTCGCAGCCGGTGTCGGCCTGGGAGATCTGCTCCATGTACAGCGCGCCGTAGCCGCGCTCGTACCGGGCCGGCGGCGGGGTCCACGCGGCCCGGCGGCGCTCCAGCTCCTCGTCCGTGACGTGCAGGTGCAGGGAGCGGGCCGGGACGTCGAGGGTGATCGTATCGCCCGTGCGGACCAGGGCAAGGGGTCCGCCGACATGTGATTCCGGCGCCACGTGCAGCACGCACGCCCCGTAACTCGTCCCGCTCATCCGGGCGTCCGAGACGCGCACCATGTCCCGCACGCCCTGCTCCAGGAGGTACTTCGGGATCGGCAGCATGCCGTACTCCGGCATGCCGGGACCGCCCTTGGGGCCCGCGCCGCGCAGCACCAGCACGTGGTCGGCGGTGATGCCGAGCGCCGGGTCGTCGATGGTCCGCTGCATCGTCCGGTAGTCGTCGAAGACGACGGCCGGACCGGTGTGCTTCAGGAACCGCTGCTCCATGGCGACGTGCTTGATGACCGCCCCGTCGGGACAGAGGTTGCCCCGCAGCACCGCGAGTCCGCCCTCGGCCGCCAGCGGCTTCTCCCGCTCCCGGATCACGTCGTCGTCGTGGACGAGCGCCCCGTCGAGCTGTTCGCGCAGGGTGGCGTGGGAGACGGTCGGCCGGTCCAGGTGGAGCACGTCGGCGATCCGGGACAGGAAGCCGGGCATCCCGCCGGCGAAGTGGAAGTCCTCCATGAGGTGTTCCCCGCCGGGCCGCAGGTTCGCGAGCACCGGCACCGTCCGCGCGATCCGGTCGAAGTCGTCGAGCGTCAGCCCCACCCCCGACCGCCCGGCCATCGCGATCAGGTGGATCACCGCGTTGGTCGAGCCGCCGAGCGCCAGGACGGCGGCGACCGCGTCCTCGTACGCCTCCCGGGTCAGCAGCCGCGACAGCCTGAGGTCCCGGCGGACCAGCTCCACGATCCGCATCCCCGACGCGGCGGCCATCCGGTCGTGCCCCGAGTCGACCGCCGGCACCGAGGAGGCGCCCGGCACGGTCACGCCCAGCGTCTCGGCGGCGGCCGTCAGGGTGGACGCCGTCCCCATCGTCATGCAGTGGCCGGGGGAGCGGGCGAGCCCGTTCTCCAGCTCGGCCATCTCGCAGTCGCCGATGGTGCCGGCCCGCCGCTCGTCCCAGTACTTCCACATGTCCGTGCCGGAGCCGAGGGTCTCGCCCCGCCAGTGCCCCGGCAGCATCGGACCGGCCGGCACGAAGACCGTCGGCAGGTCCACCGAGGCCGCGCCCATCAGCAGCGCCGGCGTCGTCTTGTCGCAGCCGCCCATCAGCACCGCCCCGTCCACCGGGTACGAGCGCAGCAGCTCCTCCGTCTCCAGGGCGAGGAGGTTGCGGTAGAGCATCGGCGTCGGCTTCTGGAAGGTCTCCGACAGCGTGGACACCGGGAACTCCAGCGGGAAGCCGCCCGCCTGCCACACCCCCCGCTTCACGGCCTGCGCCCGGTCGCGCAGGTGCACGTGGCAGGGGTTGATGTCCGACCAGGTGTTGAGGATCGCGATCACCGGCTTGCCGAGGTGCTCCTCGGGCAGGTAGCCGAGCTGGCGGGTCCGGGCCCGGTGGCTGAAGGACCGCAGCCCGTCGGTGCCGTACCACTGGTGGCTGCGCAGCTCGTGGGGCCGCACCTCGCGGTCGCCGGCCGCCCGCTCCTCTGCGCGGTCGTGCGGGGCGCCCGTCATATCGGCCACCCGCCGGCGATCGCCGCGACCTCGGCCCGCTCGTCCTCCGGGAGCTCCCGGCTCGGCGGCCGGACGTCCCGGCGGCACAGCCCGAGCGAGGCCAGCGCCTCCTTCACCACCGTCACGTTGTCCGCGCTGCCGTTGGCGGCGCGCAGCTCCTCGAAGCGGCGGATCCGCTCCCACACCTTCATCGCGGTCCCGTGGTCGCCCGCCCGCAGCGCCCGGAGCATCTCCAGGGAGAGCGCGGGGGAGACGTTGACGAGCCCCGAGGTGAAGCCGGTCGCGCCGGCCGAGAAGTACGAGGGGGCGTACGGCTCCGCGAGCCCGGCCACCCACACGAAGCGGTCGAGGCCCGCGTCCCGGGCGAAGCCGGCGAACCGCGCCGCGTCCGGCACCGCGTACTTGACGCCGACCACGTTCGGGCAGGCGGCGCCCAGTTCGGCCAGGCGCGCCCCGGCGAGGAGCGGGTTGCGGATGTAGGGGACGACGCCCAGCTCCGGCACCGCCTCGGCGATGGCCCGGTGGTAGTCGACCCAGCCGCTCTCGGAGACGTACGGGTGCACCGGCTGGTGGACCATCACCATGTGCGCCCCGGTGTCCCGGGCGTGCCGGGCCGCCTCGACCGCCGTCGGCACGTCGTGGCCGACGCCGACCAGGACCGTGGCGCGGCCGGCCGCCTCCGCGACCGTCGCCTCGGTGAGGGAGCGGCGCTCCTCGGGGGTCAGGGCGTAGAACTCGCCCGTGTTGCCGTTGGGGGTGAGGGTGCGCACCCCGCCGTCGAGCAGCCGGCGCAGCAGCGTCCGGTGGGCGGCGGAGTCCACCCGGCCGTCCTCGGCGAACGGCGTGACCGGGATGGCCACGACGTCGGCGAGGGCGGCCCGAAGGGTCTCGAATTCCATGGTTACTCGCTGTCCGCAGGGAAGGAGCCCGCGGCGGGCTCCGGATGGTTCTCGGGGAAGGCGCGCTCGACGAACGAGGCGATGTGGTCGTGGACCGCCCGGCGCGCGCCGTCGGCGTCGCCGGCGGCGGCGAGCCGCAGGATCTCGGCGTGCTCGGCCGCCTCCCGGTCCCAGGACGGGACGGCGGCCCAGGCGACCGTGGAGACGAGCGCGGCCTGGTCGCGCACCTCGTCGAGCATCCGCCCGAGCAGCGGGTTGCCGCAGGGGAGGTAGAGCGCGCGGTGGAAGGCCCGGTTGGCCAGGGAGCGTTCGGCCGGGTCCTCGGCGGCCGCGGCCCGGGCGAGCGCCTCGTGGGCGGCGTCGAGCGGGGCGCCCGAGGCGACCGCCCGGCGGACCGCCTCCGGCTCCAGGAGGAGGCGGACGTCGTACACGGCCCTGGCCATGTCCGCGTCCACCATCCGCACGGTGACGCCCTTGTACTGGCTCATGACGACGAGCCCGCTGCCCGCGAGGGTCTTCAGCGCCTCGCGCACCGGGGTCTTGGACACCCCGAAGCGCGCGGCGAGTTCGGCCTCCACCAGGGCCTGCCCGGGTCTGAGCCCCCCGGTGAGGATGTCGTGCTTGATCGCCTCCAGGACGTACTGGGTCCGGGAGGGGATGGGGCTGGGGGCATAGGGCATGGAGCACTCTCAGATCTCGTGTATGACGTCTCATATATGACGTACGAAGTGCAACGGCCATGAAGCTAAGGGGACGCCGATGTTTCGTCAATGCTTCGCGCAGCGTTGGGGGAAAGCGTTTTCTACCCGTCACCCCGGACGGCTCCGGGAGGGGCTGTACCCCGCTTTTGTTTTCTGGGATAACTATTGGGGCGCAGCCCCCCTCCCCACCCCACCCCGAGGACCCGCATGAAGTTCACCGACGGCTTCTGGCTGATGCGCGAGGGCGTGCAGGCCTCGTACGCCACCGAACTCCGCGACCTGCGCACGTCCCCCGGCCGCCTCACCGCGCACGCCTCCGTCAAGCGGGTCCGCACCCGCGGCGACACCCTGAACTCGGCGCTGCTCACGGTGGAGTGCCACGCGCCCGCCGAGGGGGTGATCGGCGTCCGGATCACCCACCACGCCGGAAAGGCCCGCCGCGGCCCCGACTTCGCCCTCGCCGCCCCCGACCCCGGCGCCGGCACGGTCCACGAGGACGGCACCGCCGTCGAGCTCGTCTCCGGCCCGCTCCGCCTCCGCCTCGACCGCGCCGCGCCCTGGACCCTGTCGTTCCGCGACGCCGACGGCCGCCCGCTCACCGAGGCCGGCCGCAAGGGCACCGCCTTCGTCACCACCCCCGACGGCGCCCACCACATGGCCGTGCAGCTCGCCCTCGGCGTCGGCGAGCAGGTCTACGGCCTCGGCGAGCGCTTCACGCCCTTCGTCAAGAACGGCCAGAGCGTCGACGTCTGGCAGGCCGACGGCGGCACCAGCAGCGAACAGGCCTACAAGAACGTCCCGTTCTACCTCTCCTCACGCGGCTACGGCGTCTTCGTGAACCACCCCGGCCGGGTCTCCTTCGAGATCGGCTCCGAGGCCGTCGGCCAGGTCCAGTTCAGCGTCGAGGACCAGTCCCTGGAGTACCACGTCGTCGCCGGCCCCACCCCCAAGGACGTGCTGCGCCGCTACACCGCCCTCACCGGCCGCCCCGCCCTGCCCCCGCCGTGGTCCTTCGGCCTCTGGCTCACCACCTCCTTCACCACCCCCTACGACGAGGCCACCGTCACCTCCTTCGTCGACGGCATGGCCGCGCGCGACATCCCGCTCTCCGTCTTCCACTTCGACTGCTTCTGGATGCGCGAGCACCAGTGGTCGGACTTCCGCTGGGACCCGGAGACCTTCCCCGACCCCGACGGCATGCTCGCCCGCCTCAAGGCCCGCGGCCTGCGCGTCGGCCTCTGGATCAACCCGTACATCGCCCAGAAGTCCGCCCTCTTCGACGAGGCCGCCGCCGCCGGCCACCTGGTCAGGCGCCCGAACGGCGACATCTGGCAGTGGGACCTCTGGCAGCCCGGCATGGCCCTCGTCGACTTCACCAGCGCGGACGCCCGCGCCTGGTTCCAGGACAAGCTCCGCCCCCTCCTCGCCCAGGGCGTCGACTGCTTCAAGACGGACTTCGGCGAGCGGATCCCCACCGACGTCGTCTGGCACGACGGCTCCGACCCCGAGCGGATGCACAACTACTACGCCCAGCTCTACAACCGGACCGTCTTCGAACTCCTGGAGAAGGAGCGCGGACCCGGCGAGGCCGTCCTCTTCGCCCGCTCGGCGACCGCCGGCGGCCAGCGGTTCCCCGTCCACTGGGGCGGCGACTGCTGGGCCTCCTTCGAGGCCATGGCCGAGTCGCTGCGCGGCGGACTCTCCCTCTCGCTGAGCGGATTCGGCTTCTGGAGCCACGACATCGGCGGCTTCGAGGGCACCCCCGACCCGGAGGTCTTCACCCGCTGGCTCGCCTTCGGCCTGCTCTCCTCGCACAGCCGCCTGCACGGCAGCGACTCCTACCGGGTGCCGTGGGAGTTCGGCGAGACGGCGGTGGAGGTGGCCCGCCGCTTCACCCGCCTCAAGCACCGCCTCATGCCCTACCTGTACGCGGCCGCCGCCGAGGCCCGTGCGACCGGCGTCCCCGTCATGCGCCCCATGCTCCTGGAGTTCCCCGGCGACCCGGCCTGCCGCACCCTCGACCGCCAGTACATGCTCGGCCCCGACCTGCTCGTCGCCCCCGTCATGACGGCCGGCGGCGAGGTCGAGGTGTACGTCCCCGAGGGCGCCTGGACCCACCTCCTCACCGGCGAGACCGTCACCGGACCGTGCTGGCGCCGCGAGACCCACCCCCTCGACAGCCTCCCCCTGTACGTCCGCCCCGGCGCCGTCCTCCCGCTGGCCGCCCCCTCCGACCGCCCGGACGGCCCCTGGCTCGACGGCCTCACCCTGCTCGTCGCCCCCGGCGCCGCCCCCGGCACCGCGACCACCGTCACGGTCCCGGACCACCGGGGCGCCCCGGCCGCCGCGTACCGCGTGACCCACGGGGAGACGGGCCCGACGGCGACCGCGACGGGGACCGGGCTGCCGTACGCGGTACGGACGCTGGGACCGGGCGGCGCGGAGGACGGCGGCTGACCCGGCCCGGCCCCCGCGGACCCGCCCGGCGGCGCACCGGTCACCCGGTCGCCGCGCCCGGTCACCCGGGCGTGCCGGCCGCCGGGGACAGGCTCCAGAAATCGGCGTAGCGGCCGCCGAGGCGCAGGAGTTCGTCGTGGCTCCCCTCCTCGACGATCCGGCCGGAGTCGAGGAAGACGATGTGGTCGGCGTGGCGGACGGTGCGCAGCCGGTGGGCCACCATCACCACGGTCCGGCCCGCCGTCAGGCGCTCGACGCCGGCGTGGACGGCCGCCTCGTTGACCGGGTCGAGCGCGGAGGTGATCTCGTCGAGGAGCACGATCGGCGCGTCCTTCAGGAAGGCGCGGGCGATCGAGACCCGCTGGCGTTCGCCGCCCGACAACCGGGCGCCGCCCTCGCCGACGGGGGTCGCCCATCCGTCGGCGAGGCGCGCGATCACCTCGTCCAGGCCCGCCGCGGCCGCGGCCGCCCGCACCTCGCCGCCGGTGGCGTCGGGGCGGCCCAGGCGCACGTTCTCCTCGATCGTGCCCTCGAAGAGGTAGACGTCCTGGAAGACGACGGAGAACCGCGCCATCAGCGCCTCGGTGCGCACCGCGCGGACGTCCGCGCCGCCGACGCGCACCGCGCCCGCGTCCACGTCGTGGAACCGGGCGAGCAACTGCAGCAGGGTGCTCTTGCCCGCGCCCGAGGGCCCCACCACGGCCAGGCGCCGCCCCTCGGGGACGGACAGGGACAGGCCGTCGAAGACCGTGTGCCCGCCGTGCCGGAAGACGACCGACTCCACCTCCAGGCCGTGGCCGCGCGGCTCGACCGGCTCGGCGGCCCGGGGCAGCGGCTCGGTGCGCAGCACCGCGTCCAGCCGGTCCAGTTCGCCGCGCGCGGCGCGCAGCTTGCCGCCGAGGTCGGCCAGGGACAGCAGCGGATCCGCGCAGCGGGCGGCCAGCACCAGGACCGTCAGCAGCTCCGCGGCCCCGACGGCCCCGTCGAGCGCGCGGTACGCCCCCAGGGCCAGCACCGCGGTGAACACCGCCTGCACCGTCAGGGCCAGGCCCAGCGCGCCGGGCAGCGCCGACAGCGTCGAGCGGCGGGAGGCGTGCTGGACCCGGCGCAGGGCGTCGTCGAGCAGCCGGAAGCGCTCGGCGGTCCGGCCGCCGGCCCGCAGCACCGGCTGGGCCCGGAGGTACTCGACGACCCGCTCGGTGGCCTCGCGGTCGCGCGCGGCGCGCTCCGCGTCCCCGGCCGCCGTCGCCCGCCCGGTCAGGACCTGGACCGCCGCCACGAGGGGGACGGCGGTCAGCGCGGCCAGGCCCAGCCGCCAGTCGAGGACGAGGATCACGGCGACGATCGTCAGCGGCGTCACGGCGGCGGAGACGAGCGGCGCCAGGAGGTGCGCGATCACGCTCATCGCCCGCAGGACGCCCTGGCCGGCCAGGGCGGACACCTCGCCCACCCGGGCCGTGCCGTACCAGCCGAGCGGCAGCCGGGTCAGCTGGTCGCCGAGGCGGTGGTACACGCCGCGCAGCAGCGCCGTGCCGACGCGGAACCCCGACAGGTCGCTGAGGTAGCGCAGTACCGCGTACGCCGCCAGCGCGGCCCCGAAGGCACCGATCCAGGGCCAGGCGCGGTCCGGTTCGTCCCCGAGCAGGGCGCGCAGCACGGGCGCCAGGAAGGCGTACGACAGGCCCTCGGCGATCGCGGTCGTCGTCATCAGGGCGAGGGTGCGGCGCATCGGCCGGGAGTACCCGGTGCCCAGCACGCGCAGCAGTACGCGGATCATCGGGGGTCGTCTCCTTCCGTGGGGCCCGCCGTGTGCCGGGAGTGCCACAGGGCGGCGAACTTCCCTCCCGCGCCGAGCAGTTCGGCGGGGCTGCCGTGCTCGACGATCACCCCGTCCTCCAGGACCGCGACGGCGTCGGCGCCGGCGACGGTCTCCAGGCGGTGCGCGATGACCAGGACCGTCCGGTCGGCCCGCAGCGTGTCCAGGGCGTGGCGGATCGCCCGCTCGGTGCGCGGGTCGGCGAAGGAGGTCGCCTCGTCGAGCACCAGGACGGGGGTGTCGGCCAGCAACGCGCGGGCCAGCGCGATCCGTTGGGCCTCGCCGCCGGACAGCCGCGCCTCTTCGCCGATCACCGTCCCGTAGCCGCGCGGCAGTTCGAGGATCCGGTCGTGGACGTGCGCCAGCCGGGCGGCGCGCTCCACCTCGTCCGGCCGGGCGTCCGGCCGCGCCAGGGCGATGTTGTCCGCGACGGGGGCGCGCAGCAGCCGGACGTCCTGGAAGACGAAGGAGATCCGCCGGTACAGCTCCCGGCTGCCCAGGTCGCGCAGGTCGACGCCGCCCAGGCGGACCGAGCCGCCGGTCGGGTCGGCGAACCGCGGCAGCAGCCGGACCAGGGTGGACTTGCCGCCGCCCGAGGGCCCGACGAGCGCGGTGACGGTCCCCGGCTCCAGGACGAGGTCGACCCCTCGCAGCACCTCCCGGCCGGGTTCGTAGGCATAGCGGACGCCGCGCAGCTCCACCCGGTGGCCGTGCGGCGCGACCGGGCGGTCCGGCTCCGGCAGGGGCGGCACCGCGAGGACGTCGCGGATCCGGCCGACGGCGCGGCGGGCGGTCTGCAGCTCGTCGAAGCCGTGCCCGAGCGCCGCCACCGGGGCGGTCAGGCCGAGGCCGAGGAGCAGGAACGGCGGCAGGTCGGCCGGGGGCAGCCCGCCGCCGGTGATCAGCGCCGCGCCGCCGGTCACCACGGTCAGCAGCACGAACGGGGGCGAGAGGGCCAGTTGCATCCCCGCCGCGACCGGGGAGATCCCGTGGACCCAGCGGCGGAACACGGCGACGAAGTCGTCGGCCGCGTCGCGGAACTCGCGGTGGGCGCGCTCGCCCCCGCCGAAGGCCTTGACCACCGCGATGCCCTGGACGAACTCCACCGCGGAGCTTCCGATGCGGGCCATCGCCGCGTCGAAGTCGGCCTGTTCCCGCAGCCGGGCCGGGGTCGCCATCAGCGGGACCAGCGCCATCGCGAGGACCACCGGGATCAGGGTGATCAGCGTCAGCCGCCAGTCGACGGCGAACAGGTAGACCAGCGACACCAGGGGCACGACGAAGGCGGACGCCAGCTCGCCGGGCGCGTGGGCGATGAACGGGTGCACGGCGCCGACGTCCTCCCCCACCAGCCGGGCCAGTTCGCCGCCCCGGCGGCGGGAGAGCCAGTCGAGCGGCACCCGTCCCAGCCGCGCGGCCAGCCGCCGGCGCAACGCCAACTGCACCCGCCCGTCGAGCAGGTGCCCGGTCCCCGCGGCGGCGCCCGTGAACAGCAGCTTGACGAACAGGCCGGCCGCGCCCGCGATCACGACGAGCCGGACGTGGTCGTGGTCGACCGGGCCGGGCGCGAGCAGGACGCGCCCCAGCTCGACGACCGCGAGCAGGGGCGCCAGCCCCGCCACCGCGCCGACGACCTGGAGGCCGATCACGGCGGCGAAGCCCGCCGCGTACGGCCGCAGGAGCGCCGTCCCCTCGCGCCCGTCCGGGGGCCGCTTCCGCGGGGGGCCGGTCCCGTCCGGTCGCCGTGCGGGCCGGTTTCTCGCTTCGGTGAGTTCGGTGCCGGTCATCGCCCTCTCGTCCTCGTCGGCTCCGGGACGCCCCGGAGATTCTTACGATGTAAGGCTGTACGGGGACGCTATACTTACGCCGTAAGAATCGTCAATCGTCAATCGTCGAGGGTCCATCGGGTCGCGGGGCGTCCGGGACGGAAGGTGGGGTGCCATGGCGGCCGTCAGGACGCGCGGACAGCGTGCGGGGCTCACGCGGCAGGCCGTCCTGGAGGCGGCCCTGCGCCTCGTCGACCAGGAGGGGCTGAAGGCCCTGTCGATGCGGCGGCTCGGCGCCGAGCTGGGCGTGGAGGCGATGACCCTCTACCACCACGTGCCGAACAAGACCGCCCTGCTGGACGGGGTGATCGAGCGGGTCGTCGCCGAGGCCGTGCCCCCCGAGTTCGGCACCGCCGCCTGGCGGGAGGTCCTGAGCGCCTACGCGCACGCGCTGAACGCCGCGCTCGACGCGCACCCGAACACCGTGCCGCTGCTGCTGTCCCGCCCCGCCATGACGCCCCGCCTCCTGCGGACGCTGGAGGCCGTGGTGGAGATGCTGCACGAGGCCGGTTTCCCCCTGCCCAGGGCCCTGGACGTCGCCTACGGGCTGACCGCTTTCGTCGTCGGGCACGCCACCGCGCAGGCGGGCGGCGTCGGCGGGGCCGACACCCTGGCCGCGCTGGACCCGGAGGCGTACCCGTCACTGGTCGGCGCCGCCCGCGCGGCGGGCGAGGACGCGGCCCGGACGCGCTTCGGCTTCGCGCTCGACGCGCTGCTGTCCGGCTTCGAGGGGGAACTCTCCGCCGCCTCCACCGCCACCGCCCCGGCCTCGGCCTCGGAGTGAAGGAGGCCGCCGCTCCGGGGCGCCGCGGCCGGTCAGGTCTGCCGCGGCTGGTTCGGCCTCCGCGATCGGTTCGGCTTCCGCGGTCGGTTCGGCCGCCGCGATCGGTTCGGCCTCCGCGATCGGTTCGGCCTCCGCGATCGATTCGGCCTCCGCGATCGGTTCGGCCTCCGCGATCGGTTCGGTCCGGCGTGGTCAGTTCGGGCTGATCGCGGCCTCGATGTGGGCGAGGTGGGCGGCGAGGATCTCCTCGAACGCGGCGGGGCGGTCCGCGCCGAGGGGGCGGATGTCGCGGGCGAAGTGGGCCAGGGCGGGGAAGCGTTCGGGGTCGGCGCCGAGCACCGCGACGCGGAACAGCTCCATGCCCTGCTCGTACTCGTCCGGGCCGATGGTGCTGACGCCGGCCTCGGAGGCGATCAGCGAGGCGATGAGCACCGCGAGCCGGTGATAGCGCGCCGGGATCTCCTCGTCCGGCAGCCCTGACGCGCGCAGGGCCTGCAAGGCCTCCTCCATGACCAGCCGGGAACCGGCGCCGCCCGACGCGTACCGCCCCCAGACCGCGGCGAGTTGGGGCTGGCGCCCGAAGGCGTCCCGCAGGCGCAGGGCCAGGGCGGTGACGCGCTGCTTCCAGTCGCCCTCGGGGCGGTAGCCGTCCATCGCGGTGAGCAGGATCCGGTCCGCGACCGCGCGCAGCAGCTCGGTCTTGCTGCGAAAGTGCCGGTACAGGCTGGAGGAGTCGGTCCCCAGGACCGCGGCGAGCTTGCGCACGCTGAACGACTCCGCGTCGCTCGTGCTCAGCAGCTCCGCCGCCGCGTCCAGGATCTCCTCCGTCGTCCAGCGCCTTCGGCCCGCCATCCCCGCTCCTCTCGTCAAAACCCCAGACTACCGGTGCACTTGGCGTTGCACGCACCGCGTGCATAATGAGGACATGAGCGCGCGCAGCTCTCTTCCGTCCCTGCGAAAGGACACTGACGTGAGCAACTCCCTGGACTTAGCGGCCCTGGACGCCGCCGTGGAGGACGTCCACCGCGCCGGAATGCCCGGCGTGTTCGCCGAGGTGCGGGACGGCGAGCAGGTCTGGCGCGGCGCCGCCGGCGTCGCCGACCTCGCCACCGGCCGTCCCGTCACCGCCGGCATGCGCCACCGCGTCGGCAGCGTCACCAAGACCTTCACCGCCGCCGCGGTCCTGCAACAGGTCGAGGCCGGCCGGATCGGACTCGACACGCCGATCGCCCGGTACCTCCCGGAACTGGTCCCCGGCGACCCCGGCGAGGCGATCACGGTCCGGATGCTGATCGACCACACCAGCGGCCTCGCCGAGTACCTCCCCTACGCCTATCCCTCCCTGAAGGCGTTCCCCGTCCTCGCGGACACCGGCCCCCAGAGCCTGGACGACCACCGCTACACCCGGTTCGACCCGCTCGAACTGATCGCCATGGGAGTCTCCGCACCTCCCGCCAGCGCGCCCGGCAGCACCCCGGGGCTCTACTCCAACACCAACTACCTTCTCCTCGGGCAGCTGTTGGAGCGGGTGACCGGCACCACCGCCGAGCGCTGCATCACCCGGAACGTCATCGAACGCGCCGGCCTCCGGGACACCTTCTTCCCCGACGAGCCGGAGATCGACGGTCCGCACGCACGGCTCTACGAGGCGTGGTTCGGCATGATCGACCCGCCGCGCGACTACAGCGTCTACGACATGTCCTGGACGGGCGTGACCGCCTCGCTCGTCTCCACCGTCGCCGACCTCAACCGCTTCTACCGCGCGCTGCTGGCCGGCGAGATCGTCAGCCCCGCGTCACTGGAACGGATGCGGCGCGTCGTCCCGGTCATCTCCCAGGAGATGAAGGTCATCGACTACGGCCTCGGGATCTACCCGACGCAGGAGCCCGGCCTCCCCGTCTACTGGGGCCACGGCGGCACGGTCTGGGGCGGCGGGGCCCTGGCCGTGATCCGCGCCGACGGCCGGCGGCAGATGGCCGTCGCGATGAACCTGCAACGCTGGAACCGGCTCGACTCCTCCGGAGTCCCGCAGCCCCACCCCATCGACCACGCGCTCGCCGCCTTCTATCGCCTGGCGATGTACGGCTGACGGACCGCGACCCGCCGACGGCGGGAGCGACGGGGCGGGCGCGGCCGGCCGCCGTTCCCTCATTGGCCGGAAACCGCCGCCAGGGGCGCTCCCAGCAGGACGGGCAGCTCGCGGTGGCCGTTCGACAGGAACGAGGGGTGCGGCCGGAGCTCCTCCGCCGGCACGGCCAGCGCCATGTCCGGGAAGCGCGCGAAGAGCGCGGGCAGCGCGACGCGGACCTCCATGCGGGCCAGTTGCGCGCCCAGGCAGTAGTGCACCCCGTGGCCGAAGGAGACGTGGTCGCGGCGGGTCGCGCGGGTCACGTCGAAGCGGTCCGCGTCCGGGCCGTGGTGCGCGGGGTCCCGGCCCGCGCCCAGGAAGCACAGGACGATGGGGTCGCCCTTGGGGATCGTGACGCCGTCGTCGGTCTCGATGTCCTCGACGGCGTACCGCAGGATGCTGTGCGCACCCGGCGGTTCGAAGCGCAGGGACTCCTCGACGACGTCCTCCCAGGACGCCCGGCCCTCGCGGACGTGCGCGAGCTGGTCGGGGTGGGCCAGGAGGGCGGCGACCGTGTTGTCGATGAGGTTCACGGTCGTCTCGTAGCCGGCGGTGAACAGGAGGATGAGGTTGTCGAGCAGTTCCTTCTCGCTCATCGTCGCGGTGCCGGAGTCCCGGGCGGCGATGAGTCCGGAGGTCAGGTCGTCCCCGGGCCGCTCCCTCTTGAGCGCGACGAGCTCGATCATGTTCCGGTACAGGTCGAGCGTGTTCGCCTGGGCCTCCGCCGACGTCGCGGAGGTGGCGAAGAAGCCCTGGATGATCCGGTGGAGCGCCGGGCGCACCGAGTCGGGGATGCCGAACAGCTCGCAGACGACCTGGTGCGGCAGGCGGTGGCCGAACTCCTCGCGCAGGTCGCACGGCCGTCCGGGGGGCCACGCCTCCAGACGGTCGAGCAGGTCGGCGACGATCTCCTCGACCCGCGGACGCAGGGCCGCCACCCGGCGCGCGGTGAACTCGCCCGCGACGGGCTTGCGCAGCCGGGTGTGCTCCTCGCCGTAGGCGGTGACCATGTTCTGGACGGAGACCCAGATGGCCAGCGGCCACTCCTCGGAGACCTCGCCGCTGATCCACGCCGGCCAGTGCCGGTAGGCGTCCTTGGAGACGCGCGGGTCGAGGAAGAGCGACCTGACGAGCGCGAGGTCGGTGACGGACCAGGCCTCGACGCCCCCGGGAAGGACGATCCTCACGACCTTCCCCCGGGCGCGGATCTCCCTGACCTCACCGTGGACGTCCTGGCCGAACGGATCGATGCGGAACGGGCATTGCGTGCTCATGAAAAAACTCCCCCACAGATGATGAGACGAACGCTGCCACTTCGGTGGAATCAGACGGAGGCGCCGGTGATCCCGGTGAGGGACGCGCGGAACACCCGGTGGCCGTCCTGGTGGCCCGTGACGTGCAGGGCGACGGTGCCCGGCTCCTCGCCCGGCGCCGGGTGGGCCTCGATCAGGCAGGGCGCGTCCAGCTCGGCGTAGCGGTCGAAGCCGAGGGACAGCGCGGTGGGGTAGAAGGCGCGGGGGCCGGTGGTGGCCCGGGCGGCCTGGTGGACCGCCTCCAGAAGGGCCATGCCGGGGACGTGGTCGTTGGGGCGCGCGAACAGGGACGGGTTCGCCGGGTCGGCGCGCAGGATCCAGCGCAGGGGGTCCCGGGTGGGGGAGAGGACGACGTCGGCGGGGCTGACACGCCCGACGGCGGCCGGCGGGACCGGGGCGGGGAGAGGGGACGCCGGCGGGGTGGCGAGGCGGCCGCCGCGCAGCCTGCCGTAGGCGGCCGGGGAGGTGCAGGTGAGGCTTCCGTGGCCGGTGGCGACGGTGCGGCCGCCGCGGGTGATCACCGTGTGGCAGGTCATCCGGTTGAGCCGGGGTCCCTGCCGCCGGACCTCGGAGCAGGTGAGGTGGAGCAGGAGCGGCGGGCCGTCGGCGCGGACGAGCGCCTGGTCCGGGTCGATCGTGTAGTTCAGGTCCCGCATCAGGAAGTGGTGGTCCAGCGGGGCGTCGAACTCGGCGTGGGCGATCAGACGCGCGGCCTGCCGGTTGGTCTCCGCGATGAGCGACGGAGCGTGGCGTCCGTGCACCGGGGTATGGAAAGGATGGGAATCCGGCCAGGAAACCGTCAGGGCGAAGTGATCGGCGCCGATGCGCCTCCAGTCCGAGAGCAGGACGTCGGAGGGACGCGCGCGCCGCAGAAGCTGTCCGGGGCTAGCCTTCTGACGTGGGACGGAGCTATAAAGTCCCTGGTGGCGGGGCGAAGTTAAGGTTCTTTCGGAGTGCTCTCTTCGGCCCGTGGGCTGCAGGGCAGAGCTGATCGACATGTATCCCCCAAGGCAGATCTTGAGCCGTTGACGGCTCAAGCCAGTCGGAAGATACGTCCCTCCAGGTATAATTCGCAATGACCATTGTGTAGGCCACGGTTTGTGCCAGACCGGCGCGAGACGGGGACCGGGCTCACGACGCAAACAGCGGGAGCATGGGTGTGACTCAGCACGAACGATCGAAGAGGACCCGGGGCCTCATCGTCGAGGCCGCCGGCGCGGTCTTCGCCGAGAAGGGGTACAACGGCGCCACCATCTCCGACGTCTACCAGCGGGTGGGGCTCACCAAGGGCGCGTTCTACTACTACTTCACCGGCAAGGAGGACCTGGCGAGAGCGGTGCTCGAGAGCCAGGTCGGCGAAGTCCCCTTCCCGCTCGTGCCCCGCACCACCCGGCTCCAGGAGATGGTGGACGCCGGGATGGTCTTCGCCCTGGCGATCCGCAAGGACACCGCCGTGCAGGGCAGCCTGCGCCTCTCCCTCGAACACGGCGCGCACGACCTGGACCGGCGCCGCCCGTACGAGGACTGGATCGCCCACAACCGGTACGCGATCGCCCGGGCCAAGGACGCCGGCGAACTGCACTCGCACGTCGACCCGGAGGCCGCGGCACAGCTGTTCGTCGGCGCGTTCTCGGGGGTCCAGGTGCTGTCCGAGGTGATGACCGGCTGGGCCGACCTGGAGGAGCGCATCTCCGTGCTGCTCCAGTACGTCCTGCCGACGATCGCCCTGCCCGGCCCGCTGGCCCAGGTCGACATGTCCCCCGGCCGCGCCGACCGGGTCCTCGCCGACCTGGAGCGCCTCCGGCAGGCGGAGGCCGGCGCGGAGGAGGCCGAGCGGGGCTGACCCGGGCGTCCTCCGGGGCCGAGGCGGTGGAGGCGCGGCGCGGGCACCCGTAACCGGAATGTGGCGACATTCAGGTCGAGGGTCGCGAAGGGGTAGATAAGCGGGCACATAGGGGCATCAGAAGTTCCTATGGCAGTTGCATACCTTCTTGCACGTTTGTTTCCATCGACCTGTCCTCGCGGGAGGCCCGCACTCACGGACCACGGCTCTTGACCGACCACGGAGAAGCCACATGATCAAGCTCGATGACATCCGGCGCCATGCGGCCACCGGCGCGACGCGGGACGCCTTGATCGACGGCCGGGTGCGGCTGTCCTGGAGTCGGTTCGCCGACGCCGTGGCCGGTGTCGCCGCGGGCCTCGCGGAGCACCTGCCCGGGGCGGAGCCGGTCCGCGCGGCCTTCCTGGCGGGCAACAGCTGGCGGCTCGCCGTCGCGATGAGCGCCTGCGCCACCCTCGGTGTGTCCTGCACCGGCCTGGACGCCGACCTGGACGAGGAGACCCTCGCCCGCCTGCTCGCCGAGCTGGGGCCGTCCCTCGTCTTCACCGACGCGGACCACCGCCCGGTGCTCGACCGTCTCGGCCGGTCCGGCGGGCCGGCCGCCGGGACCGGCCCGCGCCCCCTGCGCGTCCTGCTCGACGGCGGGCCGGGGTCGGACGAGGACCGCTCCGGCACGCTCCGCTTCGACCGCCTGGCCGCGACCGAACCGCCGCGCCGGCTCCCCGCCCCCCTGCCCTACGAGTCCTTCGCGGTCGGCGCCGACGGGCGGGGAACGGCCCGGATCGCGATGCGCAGCACCCCCTACGAGGGGCGCCAACTCGTGGACCTCGTCGACGAGTTCGGCCTCGCCCGCACCGACGTGCACCTGGCCGCCGCCCCGCTGTCCCAGCACACCGCGCTCGCGCTGACCCGCACCATGCTCGGCGTCGGCGCCACCCTCGTGCTCGCGGACGGGGCCGACGCCCCGGCCCTCACCGCGCTCCTCGCCGACGAACGGGTCACCACGGCGGTGGTCACCCCGGCGGACCTGCGCGGGCTGCTCGACCGGCCCGAGGACGCCGAGCCCTCGCCGCGCACCGGGCACCTGCGCTTCCTGCTCACCCCGGGCCGGCACCTGGGGCAGTGGGCGGTCAACACCGCCTGGGAGCGCCTCGGCCCGGTGCTGCACTCCGCCCTCGGAAGCCCCGAGACCGGCCTGACGGCCGTCCTCGGCCCCGAGGAGCTGCTGGTCTCCCCGCCGCGCTCGGGGCGCGCCACCCTCGGCACGGGCGTGGTCGTGCTCGGCGAGGACGGCCGGGAGCTGCCGCGGGGCGAGACGGGCCGGCTCGGCTTCGCCGGGCACCAGGTGATGGACGGCTACCTCGGCGGGGACGGCCTCCTCGACGAGGAGGCCGCCTCCTTCGCCCTCCTCGACCGGGGCGCGGGCGAGGAGCGGTTCCTGCTCACCGGCGAGTGCGGGCGGATCGACGAGACCGGCCGGCTCCTCGTCACCGGGCGCACCACCGGGGTCCCGGTCGAGGTGCGCGACTCGGCCGTGGACACCGAGCTCTTCCGCCTGGAGTCCGACCTGCTGAACCTGCCGTGCCTGCGCGACACCGCCGTGATGCGGGTGAGCTCCCCGGTGCTCGGCGAGGCGATCGTCGTGCCGTTCATCGCGGTGGCGGTCGGCCGCGAGGCCACCGGCTACCAGGCCCTCAGCGCGGCCTGCGCGCGCCGGGTGCCGTCGCTGCCCGCGCACGTCATCGCCGTCGACACCATCCCGTACAGCCCGACGGGGCGGGTGCGGACCGGGGAGCTGCTCGACGCGGTGCTGCCCATCATCACCCTCAACCTGCAGCTTGAGCAGTCGATGCAACAGGAGATGTCCTCATGACCGTGCCCTCGCTCGACGATCCGACGTACGGCGCCGACCAGGCGTACGAGACCGAGCCGTCCGAGGACTTCGAGTCCGCGTTCTTCGCGCTCGAACTCGAACTCCTGGAGCTTCCCTGCGTCAAGGACGTCGCCGTCCTGCGCACCCGGCTGCCCGAGGTGGGCGAGACGCTGGTGGTGGTCTACGTCCCGCTCGCCGAGGACCAGGAGGCCGGCGGCCGGCAGGCGGCGCTCGCGGCCTGCGAGCGGCTGATGCCCTGGGTGCCGGCGCAGGCGACGGCCGTCGACTCCGTCCCGCGCACGGCCGACGGCACGGTGCGGGCGGGGCTGCTGATCGACAGCCTGCTGCCCCAGATCGCCCGCGACCTGCTCTCCCCGATGGAGATGTCCGACTGAGTCCCGTCCGCACACGAGGGCGTGTCGCGAGGGCGAGATTTATACGTGCATCGTGGTATGTTTCAGTCTCCGGGGCTTCGTGCCCCGCAGAAGGGAGCTTCGTCGTGCAGTTGCAGCAGCTGCGCACGTTCCGCGAGGTGGCCGCCGAGTTGAGCTTCACCCGCGCCGCGCGGAACCTCCACTACTCGCAGCCCAGCGTCACCGCCCACATCAAGAACCTCGAAGAGTTCATCGGCACCCCGCTGTTCCACCGGGGAGGCGGCCGGATCGAGCTGACCGACGCGGGGCGCAGCCTCCTGCCGCACGCCGAGCGGATCATCGAGATCGCCGAGACGGCCGAGGCGGAATGCCGCGAGGCGGCCCTCGCCGGCCGCCCCCGGACCGCCGCGACCAGCGCCGCCTGAACCTTTATCGAACGGCATTCACCGCACCACCGGAAAGCACCACCGGAAAGCACCACCGAAAAGCATCACCGGGAAGCACCACCGGAAAGCAGCGCCGAAAAAGCTTTCCACGGACGGCCCGCCGACGCGTCGCACATATTCCGACGCGCCGGCGGGCCGTCATTCTTTCGCGCCCGCCATTACCGCAGTCTCCCAGCATCCGCGCAGGTGAAAACGGTCTGGCGTGGATCCGCAATTCTCCGTGCGCAACGGCGCAAGGGTGACTCGAAAACGGCCCCTAGGCTCGTATTAATCGAACTCGCTCCATATCGGTTCGCCTGCTTCACACCCGGAGAGGATCATCACATGGGTCAGGCCCCCATAGCGGATCAGTCGGCCGCGGAAGCCCCGAACGACCTGATGACAGGTGATACGTACCTGGAAAGCCTGCGTGACGGACGACAGGTCTTCCTGGACGGCGAACTCGTCAAGGACGTGACCGCGCACCCGGCCTTCGCCAACGCCGCGAAGTCCACCGCGCACCTCTACGACGCGCTCCACCACCCGGACACCCAGGACCTGATGACGACGGTCGACCGCTACACGGGTGCCCGCGTCCACCGCTTCTTCACCCCCGCCCACTCGGGCGAGGACCTCCTCAAGGCCCGCGACGCCATCGAGCACTGGGCCAGGCTCAGCTACGGCTTCATGAACCGCACGCCCGACTACAAGGCGTCGTTCATGGCCGGCCTCGCCAACACCCACGACTTCTACGAGCCGTTCGGCGACAACGCCCGCGCCTGGTACGAGAAGTACGCCCGCCAGGGCCTCTCCATCAGCCACGCGATCGTCAACCCCCCGGTCGACCGCAACAAGCCGGCGCACGCCATCCGCGACGTCTACCTCAAGGTCGTGGAGGAGCGCGGCGACGGCATCGTCGTCGAGGGCGCCAAGCTCATGGCGACCGCCTCGGCGCTCTCCAACGTCGCCTTCGTCGGCCAGATCCACCTGGCCAACCTGGAGGCGGGCAAGGCCGACGACATGGCGCTGGCGTTCCTCGCGCCGATGAACACCCCGGGCATGAAGGTCGTCTGCCGCCCGTCGTACGAGCGCAAGGCCAACAGCCCCTTCGACAACCCGCTCTCCAGCCGGTTCGACGAGAACGACGCCGTGCTGGTCTTCGACAAGGCGTTCATCCCGTGGGAGAACGTCCTGATCTACCGGGACACCGAGAAGATCCACCAGTACTTCCCGCGCTCCGGCCTGCTCAGCCGCGGCTTCTTCCAGGGCGCCATCCGCATGGCGGTCAAGCTGGAGTTCATGGCCGGCCTGCTCGACCGGGGCACGAGGCTCAACGGGACCGACCAGTTCCGCGGCGTCCAGGCGGGCCTCGGCGAGCTGCTGGCCTGGCGCCACCAGACCTGGGCCGTCACCACCGCCATGGCCCTCGACCCCGAGCCCGGCCCCGGCGGGACCGTCCTGCCGCGCATGGACTACTCGGCCGGCTACCGGGCCCTCGCGCCCCTCAGCTGGGAGCGCACGCACCGCTTCTTCGAGGAGCACCTGGCCGGCGCCCTGCTGATGACCCCGTCCAGCCACAAGGACCTGCAGAACCCGGAGCTGCGCCCGCTCCTGGACCGCTACTACCGCGGCTCGGGCGGCACGGCCGAGGAGCGCGCCAAGCTCTTCAAGATGGCCTGGGACGCGATCGGCACCGAGTTCGGCGCCCGCCACGAGCTGTACGAGCTCAACTACGCCGGCGGCCCCGACCAGGTGCGCCTGGACACCCTCAACTGGTCCCGCGGCGCCGGCCTGCTCGACGAGTACGGCGCGCTCGTCCAGCGGGCCATGGACGACTACGACCTCGACGGCTGGACCCGCGGCCGCTGGGCCGAGGACAACTGACCGCCGGGGCGCCCGATCGCCCCGGAGCAGCCGGACGGGCGCGCGCGGTCCGCGCGCCCCGGGCGCCCGTCCGGCCCGCCCCGCCCTGCAGAGACCACGTTCAGCAGAGAGGCTGCTCATGAAGAACGACCTGCGTGACGTGATGCGTACCTTCGCCACCGGGGTCTGCGTCGTCAGCACCTACACCGAGCGGGACGGCGAGCGACGCCACAACGCCATCACGGCCAACTCGCTCACCTCCGTCTCGCTCGAACCGCCCCTGGTGTCCCTGAGCTTCCGTCAGGACTCCGAGTTCTTCGCCGAGCTCATGACGTCGTCCGTCTTCGGCATCTCCATCCTCGGCGCCGACGGCGAGTCCACCGCCCGCGCCTTCGCACGGCGCCGCCCCGAGCGCGACCGGTCGCTGCGCGAGCTGGTCAGCGACCCGGGCGAGACCACCGGGACGCTGCTCTTCGAGGCGGCGGCGTGGATGGAGTGCCGGCTGCGCGACCACGTGGTCGCCGGCGACCACGTGATGGTCATCGGCGAAGTCGTCGGGCTCGGCGCCCGCGAGGCCCAGCCTCCCCTGATCTTCCTGCAGGGCGGGTTCCACCGATTCGAACTGGAACAGGTGTGACGTGCGAGTGGAGAAGCCCATGCGAACGAAGCTCACCCGAGCGAGGAAGCTCATCGGCCCGCGCGGGGCGCTCGCCGCGGCCCTGACCCTCGCCGCCGTGGCGGTCCTCCCCTGGCCGGGCCAGCCCACCCGGGCGGCGACCGGCGCGGAGACCGCGGCGGAGACCACCGCGGCCGGCACCGAGCAGGTGTCGGTCTGCCTGGCCACCACCCGGGACACGGCGCGCGAGCAGACCCTGCGGGTCCCCCGGGCCGCCGCCGACGTGCTGCTGCGGTACACCCTCTCGTACGAGGGCGTCTGCGCCTCCTACGGCGCGCCCAGCGCCCTCGGCGCCGGCGAGCTGCGCACGTACGCGCAGCTCGCCGACGGCCGGCCGCAGTCCGTCGGCATCGTCTTCCCCAAGTCCACGCTCACCGGCCTGCCGACGGCCATGACCGACGGCAAGCACTGCTACGACATGAACGGCGACGGCTCCGTCAACGAGCACACCGAGTGCGTCGGCGGCCACGAGCGCCCGCTCGAACTCCCCGCCCAGCTGGCCTCGTTCCCCGACATGCCGCTCAAGTGGGCCCTGGTGAACTACAACCCCATGGGCCACGGCCCCGAGCACATCTACGACTCCCCGCACTTCGACTTCCACTTCTACGTCCAGCCGAAGGCCGAGCGGGACGCCATCCGCACCGGACCCTGCGGACTCGCCATCGACTGCGAGGACTTCGCGACGGCCACCAAGCCGCTGCCCCCGCAGTACCTGCCGCAGGACTACCAGGACAACGGCGTCGCCGAGGCCGCCATGGGCAACCACCTCGTCGACATGAGCTCCGGCGAGTGGCACGGCGAGTCCTTCACGCAGACCTTCATCTACGGGGCCTACGACGCGAAGATCAGCTTCCTGGAACCCATGATCTCGAAGGCCTGGCTCCAGGGCGTCGCCGCCGGCACCAACCCCAGCCGCTGCTGGCCCGTCAAGCAGCCGCAGCAGTGGCAGGAAGCCGGCTGGTACCCGCAGGAGTACTGCATCGAGTACCGCGCCAACCGCGGCGAGTACACGGTCTCGATGCGGAACTTCCGGCACAGCGCCGCCTGAGCCGGCCCTGCCCCGCGCCGCACCCGTTCCACCCGCACCACACCCCCGCGCCCGCCTGCCACGAATTGATTGGTGACTGACACATGTCCCGAGGATTCTCGATCGGCGTCGTCGGAGGAGGAGCCGCTGCAGTCTGTCTGATCGACGCGTTGTCCCTGACACACAGCGAGCCGGGCAGCCTCACCGTCTTCGAGCCGTCGCCGCACCTGTGGCGCGGCCGCGCCTACCAGGTCGACACCGAGACGCTCAAAGTCAACGCGACGCCGGACGACATGTCCGTGCGCCACGGCGACCTGGCGCACTTCGAGCGCTGGCTGGAGACCCGGGACAAGATCATCGGGGTCCGGGTCGGAGTCGACCGCTGGTCCGGCAGCCGGTTCGCCCCCCGCACCGTCTACGGGGAGTACCTGGAGCAGACCGCGTACGCCGCCCTCGGCGAACTGCGCCGCCAGGGCTGGCGGGTCGACCTGGTCGGCGAGGGCGTCACCTCGGCCAGCCGGGCCGCCAACCGGGTGCTGCTGCGCACCGGCAACGGCCGGGCCCGCGCCTTCGACTACGCCGTCCTCTGCGTCGGCGGCGACAGCCCCAAGGACGTGTACGGACTGTCCGGCACGCCCGGCTTCGTCGCCGACCCCTACCCCATCGTCTCGAAGCTGGCCGACGTCGGCGAACAGGACCACGTCGCGGTCATCGGAAGCGGCCTGACGGCCATCGACATCATCCTGTCGCTGGCCGCCCAGGGGCACCAGGGCCGCATCAGCCTCCTCTCCCGCCGGGGCGTCCTGCCCGGCGTGCGCCAGAAGGCCGTCCCCTTCGAGCTGCGGCACTTCACCCCGCACCGGATGGAGGCCCTCGCCGTCGGCCGCCCCGAGCTGACCCTCGACGAGATCGCCGACGTCATGCGGGCCGAGTTCCGCGACGCGGGCGCCGACCTCGACGCCGTCGTCTCGGAGATCATCCGGGTCGACCTGGAGGACCCGGTCGACCGGCTGCGCCGCCAGATCCAGGAGGTCGACTCGCCCCACATGGGGCTGCGGATCCTCCAGCGCGCCGTGCCCGAGACCGGCCCCGACGTCTGGCCGCGCCTGCGCGAGCAGGACAAGGTGCAGCTGCTGCGCGCGCACTACCGCACGATCATGAGCCTGTGCTGCCCGATGCCCCCGGGCAGCGCCGGCGTCCTGCTCGACCTCGTTGACGCGGGCCGGCTCGACATCGCCGCCGGACTGCAGAACATCACGCCGCGGCCCGACGGCGGATTCGACATCCTGACCGCCGAGTGCGCCGAGTTCACCGCCGACCGGGTCGTCAACGCGGTCAACGCCTCGGAGGGGCGCATACCCGCCAGCGCCGCACCCCTGGTGACCTCCCTGATGCGCAACAGGGTCGCCAGCCGGCACCCGCACGGCGGCCTGCACATCGCCCGCCCGACCAGCCAGCTGACGTCCAACGGACGGCCCGACCCGCGCCTGTACGGGCTCGGCAACATCGCCGCCGGGTCCCTCTTCTTCACCTTCGGCATCCCGTCGCTCGTCGACCGGAGCCAGGACATCGTCTCCACGATCCTCCAGCACGCCGAGACCGTCCGCGCCGCGCACCCCGAGAACGTCCTGCTCACCGTCTAGCCCGCCCAGCCGCGCGGGCCCGCCGCCCGCCGCCGCCCACGTGAGGAACACCGCCGCATGAGCATCACGGACACCGACCGCCCCGCCTACCTCGCCGACACCCACACGGGCCTGCCCATCCCGAGCGAGCCGGTCTTCGCCACCCACGAGGAGACCCGCCGCCACCGCAAGCAGCGCCTGGCCGCCGCCCTGCGCCTGTTCGGCAAGTACGGCTTCGGAGAGGGCATATCGGGCCACATATCGGTCCGCGACCCGGAGCACCCCGACCAGTTCTGGGTGAACCCCTTCGGCGTCTCCTTCAACCTGGTCCGCGTCGCCGACCTGATCTGCGTCGACTCCCGGGGCCGCGTCGTCCAGGGTCGGCACCGGGTCAACCCGAGCGCGTTCGTCATCCACTCCGCGATCCACGAGATGCACCCGGGCGCCACCGCCGCGGCCCACGGCCACACCGCGCACTCCCGCGCGCTCGGCTCGCTCGGCCGCCTCCTCGACCCCATCGACCAGGAGTCCGCCGCCTTCTACGGACGGCAGGCCCTGTACGAGGAGTACGAGGGGCCGTCCGTCTCCGTCGAGCAGGGCCGCGACATCGCCGAGAAGCTCGGCGACAACCGGGCCATCCTGCTGCGCCACCACGGCCTGATCACCGTCGGCGGCTCCCTCGACGAGGCCGTGCACTGGTTCTTCACGTACGACAGCTGCGCCCAGGTGCAGCTGCTCGCACGGGCGGCCGGCACGCCGAAGACCTTCACGCACGAGCAGGCCCTGGCCGCGGGCGACGGCTTCGGCAACGAGCAGCTCGGCTGGTTCAGCTTCCAGCTGCTCTGGGACGAGATCACCCGCGAACAGCCCGACCTGCTCGACGAATAGCCCCGCCGGGGGGGCGGGGGGGCGCCCCCGGGCCCCCCCCCCCCCCCCCCCCCCCCCGAAAGATAAAACGGCGTGGAAACCAACACAAAAAAGCGGGGTGTGGGG
>NZ_JBEZUZ010000086.1:0-35751 GCF_040636735.1 Streptomyces sp. NPDC035033
CCGCGAACGGGGCGCGGCGTCCGCCCCGAGGGGCGCGGCACCACGCGGCGCCCCCGCCGCCGGGGCCTCACCCGTCCCCGCGGAGACGCGAGCCGGGACGCCGCCCACCGCGGACGCCGCCACGGAGCGCGGCTCGGCCGGGCGTGCCTCGGTCGGGCGCGCCTCGGTCGTACGCGGCTCGGCCGACGGCGCCTCGACCGGGCGCGGCTCGGCCGGACGCGACCCCACCGAGCCCGACTCGGCCGGACGGGCCTCAGCCGGCCGTGCCTGGACCGAGCGCGGCTCCGCCGGGCGTGCCTCGGCCGGACGTGCCTCGGCCGGGCGCGACCCAACCGGGCGCGGCTCGGGGGGTGTCGGGGTGGCGGGTTCCAGGGGCGTCGGGGTTTCCGGAGCCGAAACCGGGCCCGAGACCGGGGTCGGGGTCGGGGTCGGGGTCGGGGTCGGCCCCGGGGCCGCAGTCGAGGTCGGAGCCGGGGCTGGCGCCGAAGCCGGGGCCGAGGCGGGGGTCGGGCTCGGGGCCGGGGCAGGAGCCGGGCCCGGGGCCGAGGCTGGAGCCGGGGCCGGGGCAGGAGCCGAAACCAGGCCCGGAGCCGGAGCCGAGGCTGGGGCCGGAGCCGAAGCGGAAGCCTGAGCCGAGGCGGAAGCCGAAACCGGGCCCGCAGCCGGAGCCGGGGCTGGAGCCGGGGTCGGGGCCGAGAGCGGAGCCGCAGCCGGGGCCGGAGCCGGGGTCGGGCCCGCAGCCGGAGCCGCAGCCGAAACCGGAGCCGGGGTCGCAGCCGAAACCGGAGCCGGGGCCGCAGCCGAAACCGGAGCCGGGGCCGCAGCCGGAACCGGAGCCGGGGCCGAAACCGAGGTCGGAGCCGGGGCCGGGGCCGAAACCGAGGTCGGGTCCGGAGCCGGGGCCGAAGCCGGCGTCGGGGCCGAAGCCGGGGTCGGGGTCGGGGGGCGGCGGGGGAGGGTGCCGTCGGTGAGGCGGCGGGCGGTGCGGGCCGCGTCGCGCGAGGCCGCCGCGCCGGAGTCGTTGGGGGGTGCTGCCGTCATTCGGGGTCCACCTCATGCTCTCGGGGTCATCGGAACAATCGCCGCCAGGTCTCCGGGCCCGGGTAGCCGTCGGCCGCCGCGCCGCGCCAGCCCTGTGCCCGCTGGAACGCCTCGACGTTGCGGCGGTCCGCCTCCGTCCAGCGCGGACCGGGTCCCGACAGGTAGTGCTTGCCGAAGCCCCGCTTCACCAGTTGTTTGCCCAGCTTCTCCACATATGCGTTGGATTGGCCCGGACGGAAGGAGCCACGCCCGGGGAACCCGTTCGCATCTGCGCTCGGGCCGCTCGAACCACTCGAACCGCCGATGTCCCGCCCCCCGCCCGAGACGAGGAGCCTCCAGGTGTGCGGGCCCGGCATGCCGTCCGCCTCCGCGCCCTTCCAGCCCTGCGCGAGCTGGAACGCCCGGGTCGCCCTGCGGTCGGCCTCGCCCCACCGGGGGCCGGGCCCCTGGCTGTAGAACCGCTTGCCGCCGCGCTCGGCCAGCATCCGGCCGAGCTTCGTCACGTGGGCGTTGTTCGCGCCGGGGCCGAAGTACGCCGCGCCCGGGTACGCGGTGCCCGTGGGCGCCGTCGCACCGCCGCCCGCGCCGGTGTCGCCGCCGGCCAGGCCCTTGTAGCGGTAGGCCACGTACCGGGCGGAGTTCTCCCAGTACGCCATCGGTGTGGCCTGCTTCCGCGTGCGCGGCTTGGTCTGTTCGTACGCGACGTACGCCGTGTGGGTGTAGTCCGTCCAGCCGCCGAAGATCGTCACGTGCGAGCCGCGGGTGGGGTTGGCCGGGTTGTGGAAGAGCAGGATGTCGCCGGGCTGGAGCTCGGTGCGGTCGATGCGGACGGCGAAGCGGTCGAGGCTGCCGGTCCACTCGTTGCTGCGCAGGTTCCAGGCCATCGAGATGTAGCCCGAGCAGTCCTGGCGGTACCCGTCCGACCAGTACTTCTCCATCGAGTACGGCACCTGGGCGGCGACCCACCGCTTCGCCCGGTTGATGATCTCCGTGCGGGTCGTCCTGCGCAGCGACTCCGTGGAGATCTGACTGGTCGTCGGGACCGCGCCCGGGGTGGGCGCCTCGTCGGCCGGCGCGGCCGGCGGGCCGTGCAGCGGGGCGGGTCCCCCCTGCGGGGTGTCGGACACCTGGGCCGCGTCGGCGGGCGCGGCCGGGACGGGCGGGCGCACCGGGATCGCCGGGATCACCGGCACCGGGGTCGTGGGGGCCGGGGCCGCGACGGCGCCGCTCGCCCCTCCCCCGCCCAGGACGGCGCCCGCCGCCGTCACCAGGACCAGGGCACGGCGGGCGCCGTGCGCCGCCGGATGGCCGCCCGCACGGACCGGCAGGCCCAGCGCGAGGTCGCGGCGCCGCCGGGCGCAGCCCGGGCAGCCGCAGTCGGCCGCGGGTTCGAATTCCTCGAAGACCGGCACGCTCATGCGATCCCCTCCACACTCGTCAAGATCTTTTCGGGCCTCGTTTCGGGCGCCAGTTTCTCAACTGTCTGGACAAATCGCATTTTGACGGATCAACGGCCTGATACGACCATCCGACAGGCCGGAGACGGTCGCCGTTGGTCAGGAGCACCCCTGGACGTCGGGTAGAGTTATCTCTGTCAGCAGGCGCCGCTAGCTCAGTTGGTTAGAGCAGCTGACTCTTAATCAGCGGGTCCGGGGTTCGAGTCCCTGGCGGCGCACCGACCAGGAAGGCCCCTCGCGAGAGCGAGGGGCCTTCCTGTTTACCGTGCCCCAACTACCGTGCGTTGCGGGCCAGTTCCAGCGCGTAGGCGTCGAACCACTCCCCCGCCCGGGGGCCGCCCCGGCACTCCCCGTCCGACTCGCCGGGCCGCTTGATCCACAGGTAGGCGCGGACCAGCGGGTCGCCGGTGCGCGGGGTCGGCGGCTCGCCGAGCGCCCGGCCCGGCGGGTTGCACCAGTTCTCCGCCGGGTCGCCCGCCGTGTAGGGACCGTTCCCGTTCCGGCTGGTGTCGACGACGAAGGGCTTCCCGCCGACCAGGGCGGAGAGCCGGCGCCCGTACGCCACGCTCTCCTCGGTCGTCCGGAAGTTCGAGACGTTCACCGCGAAGCCGTCCGCCGCCCCGATGCCGGCCCGCCGCAGCGGTTCCGCCAGGTTCTCCGGCGCGGACCAGCCCGCGTTGCCCGCGTCCAGGTGGACGGTGACCAGGGGCTGCCGCTTCAGCCGCTCGACGGCCGCCTTGAGCAGGGCGTACCGCTCGTCGTGGTGCCGCTCGGGCGTGCAGCCGTCGACCATGTGCATCACCGCGTCCGGCTCCAGGACCACCGTGGCCCGCCGCCCGCCGATCCCCCGGGCGACCGCGTCCACCCGGGCGAGGTACGCCGCTCCGTCCGGCGCGCCGCCGGCCGAGTGCTGCCCGCAGTCGCGGTGCGGGATGTCGTAGAGGACGAGGAGCGAGGCCCGTCCGGCCTTCGCCGCCGCCTCGGTGAGCGCCCGCGCCTCCGCCTCGGGACGGTCGGGGCCGATCCACTCCGCGACCGGGCGGGTGGAGATCCGGCTCAGCAGCTCGGCCTCGGCGGTCCGGCCCGCCGCGCGGTGGGCGGCGACCGCCCGCGCGGCCTTTCCGTCCGGATTCACCCAGTAGGGTGCCTCGGCCGCCGCCGGGGAGGGGCCGGGCGCGCCCGGTTCCGCGTCGGCCCCCGTACCGCCCCCTCCGCCCGGGACGCCGCAGCCCGCGACGGCGACGGCGGCGAGCGCGAGGACCGGGGCGAGGAGGCGCGCCCCTCTCCGGGCCCCCGGGCGGGCGGCCTCGGGGGCGGACGGGGGCGGGGACGCGGGCGGGCGTGCGGGCATGCGGGCCCCTCGGGCGCGTGCGGGGACGGCGAAGGCGTGCCCATCGTGGCACGGCGGCGCTCCGGGCCGTGCGAGACACGGCCCCGCGCGGCACGGGAACCTCCCGGCCCCGCCCGCCGCCTCCGGTCTATTCCGCCGCCGTCAGGTACGCCGAGACGACGACGTTCGCCGTGTACGTGCCCGTCGCGCGGTCGAAGGTGCCGCCGCAGGTGATGAGGCGGAGTTCGGCGCGGGCCGGGTCGCGGGGGCCGTAGACCGCGCGGGCGTCGAAGCGGTCGCGCGGGACGACGCGGACGTCGTCCACCGTGAAGACGGCGACGGCCCCGTCCGCGCGGACGACCCGGACGGTCTCGCCGGGGCGGGCGGCGCTGAGGCCGTAGAAGACGGCCGGGCGGGTCCGGGTGTCGACGTGGCCGACGAGGAGGGCGGGCCCGGCCGCGCCGGGCGTGGTGCCGGGGCCGTACCAGCCGACGGTCTGCGGCGTCTCGTACGGCGGCGGGTCCACCGCCCCGGTGGCGTCGAGGCCCCGGGGGACGACGGGGGCGTCGATGCCGAGGGCGGGGATCTGGACGCGGCGGGGTTCCGCCGCGCCGGATATCGGCGGGCGGGACGGCGGCAGGTCCACGGCCGGCGGGCGGCCGACCGCCGCGATGTCGCCGTGCGTCGGGGCCGAGCTGCCGCCGGGTCCCCGGACGGTGTCCTGGCCCCAGAGCCAGAGCCCGAGGAGCAGGACCGCCCAGGCCACTCCGGTGACCGGGCGGCTCGACGCGGCCACCCCTATTCCGCGCGGCGGCGGCGGGAGCTGCGGAAGGCGACCGCCACGGCGGCGACGCCCGCCATGCCGAGGCCGAGCAGGGTGTACGGGGTGCCGAGGCCGTCCTCGCTCGCCGTCTGGGCGACGCCGGGCGCGACGGGGGCCGCGAAGGCCGCGGTGCCGCCGCCGCCCGCGCGGACCGGCGCGACCGGGGCCGGGGCCTGGCGGTGGGCGGGCTCCTGGTGGCGCGTGACGGTGACCGTGCCGACGTCGGGGTGGTCGTGGCCGTCGCAGGTGACGGAGACCTTGTACGTGCCGTCCTCCAGGCCCGTGCGGACGGTGGCGCCGCCGAAGAGGGGGGAGCCGCCGTCGCGGCCGGTGAGCTCGGCGTCCGCGACGAAGGCGGGGGACTTGGCGGCGCCGGTGGTGCCTCCGCAGCCCTGGACGCGGACGTCGACGTCGGCTCCGGGGGCGGCGGTGGCCGGGGTGGCGGTGACCTGGACGCCGTCGTGGGCGAGGGCGGTGCCGGCGGCGGGCGCGAGCACCAGAGCCACGGCCGCCCCCGCGGCACGGAGAGCGATGGGACCTGAACGCATGGTGACCTCCTGGTACTGGCAGGGTCACCCGTTCCGGCGCTTTCCGCATCCGCAGGGGTCACGCTCCGTGCGGGCTACACGCGGTCGACGAGGTCCGCGATCGACTTCACGATCTTCGAGGGGCGGTACGGGAAGCGGTCGATCTCCGCCTCCGTGGTGAGGCCGGTGAGGACGAGGAAGGTCTGCATGCCCGCCTCCAGGCCGGCCAGGATGTCGGTGTCCATGCGGTCGCCGATCATCGCGCTGGTCTCGGAATGGGCGCCGATCGCGTTGAGGCCGGTGCGCATCATCAGCGGGTTGGGCTTGCCCGCGAAGTAGGGCTCCTTGCCGGTGGCCTTGGTGATGAGGGCGGCGACGGAGCCGGTGGCGGGGAGCGGGCCCTCCAGGGAGGGGCCGGTCTCGTCCGGGTTGGTGCAGATGAAGCGGGCGCCGGCGTTGATGAGGCGGACGGCCTTGGTCATGGCCTCGAAGGAGTACGTGCGGGTCTCGCCGAGGACGACGTAGTCCGGGTCGTGGTCGGTGAGGACGTAGCCGATGTCGTGCAGGGCGGTGGTGAGGCCGGCCTCGCCGATGACGTACGCGGTGCCGCCGGGGCGCTGGTCGTCGAGGAACTTCGCGGTGGCGAGCGCCGAGGTCCAGATGTTCTCCACGGGCACGTCGAGGCCCATGCGGAGGAGGCGGGCGTGCAGGTCGCGGGCGGTGTAGATCGAGTTGTTGGTGAGGACCAGGAACGGCTTCCCGGTCTCCCGCAGCTTCCTGATGAACGCGTCGGCGCCGGGGATCGGGACGCCCTCGTGGATGAGGACGCCGTCCATGTCGGTGAGCCAGGATTCGATCGGCTTGCGCTCTGCCATGGGTGCGGGACTCCTGCCGTACGTGACGTGCGTGTGCTGGGGGCGACGCGACAGCGCTGTGGCGACGCCCCCAGCCTAGGTCAGGAAGGCGTGACGGTGACCCCGTCGATCGTCCAGTACCAGTTGTTGGAACCGGTGTAACGGAAGCGGAAGCTGACGTTCGACGCGCCGGCGGGGACGGCGACGGTGAGCGCCTGCGGCTGGGAGATCACGTCGGACGTGTAGCTCTTGACGAGGGTGGGGGTGCCGCCGTTGAAGGAGACGAGGACCTCGGCCTTCTGGGCGCCCTCCTGGCGGTAGAAGGTGGTGAAGCCGAGGGTGACGCGGGCGGCGCCGGCGACCGCGTACGCCGGGGTGACCAGGGTGGTGTCGTACGCGCCGGAGAAGGACTTGTCCGCCCACTCGTCGGAGTCGGCGACGGCGAAGACGCCGCGGGCGCGGACGTTGAGCTCGCGGGACTGGTCGCGCTGGGCGCGGGACCAGAACTCGTCGGTGGCGAAGGACCAGCCGCGCCACTCGGTCACGCCGCCGGTGCCCATCGCGCTGTTGATGACGGACCAGCCGCTGGGCGGGGTGTGGGTGAAGCCGAGGACGCCGGTGGGGATGCCGGTCTCGTCGACCCGGCCGCCCAGCGAGCCGTACAGGGTGTCGAACGGGTCGGTGGAGCGCTGCTGGATCGGCTTGCCGTCGAGGCCCCAGGACGGGTCGGGGACGATGCCGAGCTGGTGGAAGACGGTGGCGGCGACGTCGACGAGCCGGGTGTCGATGGGGCGGGCGCCGGCGGCGATGCCGGGGCCCTGGGCGAGGACGAAGGTGCGGCGCTCCTCGACGGCGGAGCCGCCGTGGCCGCCGGCGTCGGTGTGGCCGTGGTCGGTGGTGACGATGACGGTCCACCGCTCGGAGGCGTACGTGGGGCGGGCCTGGATCGCGGCGAGGAGGCGGCCGAGGTAGGCGTCCTGGACGTCGATGGCGTCGAGGTACTTCTGGCTGGCGGCGCCGTAGGTGTGGCCGATCTCGTCGGTCTCGCCGAAGTAGACGAAGAGGACGTCCGGGTTCTGGTCGCGCAGGACGGACTCGGTGAGGTCGGTGATCACCTTGTCGTTGACGACGTAGTTGTTGTTGTAGACGAGCTTGGCGTCCGCGCCGGGGGTGACGGTGCCGTGGGTGTCGAGCTCGGGCCAGTCGACGGCGGCGAAGAGGGAGAGCTGGGGGCGGACCTGGTGCAGGCGGGCCAGGAAGCCGGGGTACTTGGCGTAGTTCTTGCCGGTGAAGGTGTTGTCCTTCACGCCGTGCTTGTCGGGCCAGACGCCGGTGGAGATCGTCGACCAGCCGGGGCCCGAGGAGGTCGCGGCCATGGGGTTGGCGTAGAGCAGGGAGCGGCCGTAGGTGCCGTTCGCCATCAGGGACTTGAGGGTGGGGGCCTTGGCGGCGTCGATCCGGTCGTACCGCAGGCCGTCCATGCCGACGACGAGGACCTTGTCGAGGCTGGTGCCGTTCGGCAGCGTCGGGGCCGCCGCGTGGGCGGCGGGGGCGGTCGCGAGGCCGGTGGCGGCGAGGGCGGTGCCGGCGGCGCCGGCGGCGAGCACGGTGCGGCGGGAGATGCCGGGGAGCGGCATGTCGGTGTCCTCCACGAGAGGGGGGAAGCGGTGGATACGCACACCAACGCCCCTGATTTCTCAGGGGCGTTGGTCCGTACCCGTTATCTTTCCGCTATCCGCGGAGGGGGTCGAGGGGACGTGCGGTGAACTCTCAGCTTCCGGTCGCGGACTTCCACGCGTCGACGTAGGACGACAGGTTCTTGTCGATGTCGGCCCAGTCCGGCTCGAAGATCTCGACGCCCTCGATCAGCCGGGCGAGCTCGATCGCGTTGGCGTCGGTGGCCTTGATGTCCTTGCGGGCCGGGAAGCCGCCGCCGACGGCGCTGACCTCGCGCTGCGCGCCCTCGCTCAGCATGAAGTCGAGGAGCTTCTTGCCGTTCTCGGTGTGCGGGGCCTTATCGACCAGGCCGGCCGCGTAGGGCAGCGCGAAGGTGGTGGGCTTGCCGCCCTCCTTGGCCGGGAACCAGATGGCGAGGTTCGGCATGGACTTGGCCTGGGCGAAGTTCATCTGCACGTCGCCGTTGGCGACGAGGAGTTCGCCCTTGTCGACCTTGGGGGCGAGCTTGGAGGTGGAGGAGGACGGGCCGACGTTGTTGGCCTGGAGCTTCTTCAGGTACTCCATGGCGGGCGCCTGGCCGCCGAAGTCGTGCATGGCCTTGATGAGGACGGCGGTGCCGTCGCCGGCGACGCCGGGGGTGGAGTACTGGAGCCTGTCCTTGAACTTCCCGTCGAGCAGGGCCTCCCAGGTGCCGGGGGCCTCGGGCAGCTCCTTCTTGTTGTGGATGAAGCCGAAGTAGTTGTTGACGACGGAGGTCCAGGAGCCGTCGGCGGCCTTGTCGGCGCCGTCGACCTGGTCGGCGCCCTTCGGCGTGTACTTCTGGAGGAGGCCCTTGGAGCCGGCCTGCTGGATGAAGGGCGGGAGGGTGACGATCACGTCGGCCTGCGTGTTGGACTTCTCGCGGAGGGCCCGCTGGACCATCTCCCCGGAGCCGCCCTCCACGTACTTCACCTTGATGCCGGTCTCCTTCTCGAAGTCGGCGAAGACCTTGTCGTACCAGCCGTCGCCCTTCTCGCCCTTGAGGCCGTCGGCGCTGTAGACGGTGACGACCTTCTCGTCGGAGGCGGCGGAGGAGCCGCCGCAGGCGGTGAGGGAGGCGGCGAGGGCGAGGGTTCCGGCGACGGCGGCGACCGGCTTGGCGTGCGTCAGCATGACGTCGTTCTTCTCCTGGCGTGCGGGGTCAGCGGTAGGACGCTCGGTTGCGGATGCGGGAGACGGCGAGCAGGACCAGCAGGGTCGTGGCCATGAGGACCACGGCCAGCGCCGATCCGGTGAACAGGGACCCGCGGTCGGTGGCGGTGAAGACCAGCACCGGCAGCGGCATCCAGTCCGGCGGGTAGAGCATCATCGTGGCGCTCAGCTCCCCCATGGACAGGGCGAAGCAGAGCCCGGCGGCGGCGCTCAGCGAGGGCAGCAGCAGCGGCAGCTTGACCCGGAACAGGACGTACGCGGGGCGGGCGCCGAGTCCGGCCGCCGCCTGCTCGTACATCGGGTCGAGGCGGCGGATGGCCGCCGAGACCGACTGGTGGGCGAAGGCCGTGACCAGCACCGTGTGGGCGAGGATCACGATCCAGCGGGTGCCGTTGAGGAGCAGCGGCGGCCGGGAGAAGGCCACCAGGACGGCGAGGCCGACGACCACCGACGGCACGGCGAGCGGCAGCACGAACAGCGCGTCGAGGACCCGTCGGCCCCGGCCGCGCAGGGACGCGGCGGCGAGCGCGGCCCAGGTGCCGAGGGTGAGCGCGAGGAGGCTCGCGGCGGCGGCGGTGACGAGGCTGGTCGTCAGGGCCCGCAGCGACTCGCCGCGGACGGCCGCCGCGTAGTGCTCGGCCGTCGGGCCGGAGGGGAAGGCGCCGGACCAGTGGGTGGAGAAGGACGCGGCGGCGATGACGAGGAGCGGGACGGCGAAGAGCGGCACGAAGAGGACCGCGAAGACCAGCCAGGACGCCCACCGTCCGGTACGGCTATGCACCAGCACGCTTGCTCACCACCCGGTAGACGGCGTAGAGGCCGACGGAGATCGCGACGTTGACGACGGCGACCACGCAGGCGGCGGCGTAGTCGGATTCGAGGATGGCCTTGGAGTAGACGAGCATCGGGAGGGTCGTGACGCCCTTGGCGCCGGTGAAGAGCACGATCCCGAACTCGTTGAGGCACATGACGAGGACGAGGCTGCCGCCGGCCGCGAGCGCGGGCAGCGCCTCCGGGAGGATCACCTTCCGCACGATCCGCGCGGGCCGGGCGCCGAGCGAGGACGCCACCTCCAGCTGGGCGGTGTCCAGCTGGGAGAAGGCGGCGAGCAGCGGGCGCATCACGAACGGCGTGAAGTACGTGATCTCGGCGAGGAGCACGCCCCACGGCGTGGTGAGGAAGTGGAAGGGCCCCTCGGCGGCGCCGGTCACGCCGGTCCACAGGCCGTTGGCCATGCCGACCGTGCCGTACACGAAGAGCAGGGCGAGCGTGATGAGGAAGGAGGGGAAGGAGAGGAAGACGTCGATGAAGCGGGAGACCGCCTTCGCACCGGGGAAGGGCACGAACGCGACGATCAGCGCGAGGACGAAGCCGAGGAGGAGACAGCCGACGGTGGCGCCGACCGCCAGCCACACGGTGGTGACCAGCGCGTCCCGGAACGACGCGGAGGCGAACACGTCGGCGTACGCGCCGGGCGCCAGCGACTCCTGGACGACGAGCCCCAGCGGGTAGAGGAAGACGAGCCCGAGGACGGCGACGGGCGGCAGCGCCCACACCCAGGCGGGGACGGTACGGCTCCGGGCCGGGCGGCCCGCCGCGACGACGGGCGGCGCGGCGACCCGGGCGCTAGCCACCGTTCACCCCTGCCGCGAGCAGCACCGCGTCCTCGGGCGCGAAGTGCAGGGTGATCTCCTGGCCCAGCGGCGGCGTGTCCCGCAGCTCCCGCACGTCCGCCTTGACCCGGTGCCCGTCGACGTCGACGTACAGGCGGTGGGTGGCGCCGCGCCACTGGACCTCGGCGATCCGGCCGCGCAGGGCGTTGGGGCCCTCGCCGAGGCCGACGAGGTGGGGGCGGACGCAGAGGGTGGCGGCGGCGCCGGGGGCCGCGCCGTCGACGGGGACCTTCAGGGCGGTGCCGGCGAAGTCGACGCCGTCGGCGCCGACCCGCACCGGCAGCAGGTTGGCGTTGCCGACGAAGGAGGCGGTGAACTCGGTGCGGGGCCGCCGGTACAGCTCCTGCGGGGTGCCGCAGTCCTGGAGCCGGGCCTTGTCCATGACGGCGATCCGGTCGGCGAGGGTCAGCGCCTCGACCTGGTCGTGGGTGACGTACAGGACGGAGACGTCGGGGAGTTCGCGGTGGAGCCGGGCCAGCTCGGCGAGCATCCCGGAGCGGAGCTGCGCGTCGAGCGCGGAGAGCGGCTCGTCGAGCAGCAGGACGTCGGGGCGGATGGCGAGGGCGCGGGCGATGGCGACGCGCTGCTGCTGGCCGCCGGAGAGCTCGCGCGGGTGGCGCTTGGCGTAGGCGCCCATCCCGGTCATCTCCAGGGCCTCGGCGACCCGGGCGGGGATCTCGGCCTTGGGGTGCTTGCGCGCCTTCAGCCCGAAGGCCACGTTCTCGTCGACGCGCAGGTGCGGGAAGAGGGCGTACTGCTGGACGACCATGCCGATGCCCCGCTGGTACGGCGGGAGGTCGGTGACGTCCCGGTCGCCGATCCACACCCGCCCCGCGGAGGGCCGGACGAAGCCGGCGACCGCGCGCAGGGCGGTGGTCTTGCCGGAGCCGGACGGCCCGAGGAGGGCCATCACCTCGCCGGGCTCGACGGTGAGGGTGAGCCCGTCGAGGACCGTGGTGGCGCCGTACGCGACGGAGACGCCGTCGAAGCGGATGCCGCTGGTCACGACTCGTACTCCCGTATCGCGTCCGGGAGTCCGGCGACGGAGCCGAGGACGTGGGTGGCGCCGTGCGCGGTGAGCGCGGCCTTGTCGTGGGCGCCGGTGAGGACGCCGGCGACGATCCCGGCGCCGGCCCGGACGCCGCTGAGCATGTCGTACGAGGTGTCGCCCGCGACGACCGTCTGCCGGACGTCGGCGACGGCGCCGGTGCGGAGGAACGCGGTGAGGACCATGTCCGGGTACGGGCGGCCCCGGCCGCCGGCGTCGGCCGGGCAGAGCGTGAGGTCGGCGAGGTCCCGCCAGCCGAGCGCGTCGAGGATGGCGTCCTGGGTGACGCGGGCGAAGCCGGTGGTGAGGACGACGGTGCGGCCCTGCTCGCGGAGCGCGCCGATGGTCTCGGCGGCGCCGGGGACGGGGGCGATCAGGCCCTCGGAGACCAGCGCGCCGTACGCCTCCTCGAAGGCGAGGTTGGCCTGCCGGGCGCGGTCCTCGTCGCCGCCGAGCAGGTGCCGGAAGACGGAGATCTTGGACTCGCCCATGGTGGCGCGGACGTGGTCGATCATCGTGGCCGGGTCCTCGCCGAGGCGTTCGGCGGCGGCCGTGAAGGCCCGCTCGACGAGGCCGTCGTCGGCGACGGTGGTGCCCGCCATGTCGAGGACGATCAGGTTCTGCTGCTTGTCGGTCATCTGCTTCACCAGCCCAGTTCGTTCGCGGTCGTCTCGGCGATGGCGGGCGAGCACGTCATGCCCCGGCCGCCGGGTCCGGTCACGAGCCAGACCCCGTCCCGCACCCGCTGCCGGTGCACGACCCGGGTGGTGTCCACGCACTGCGCGTACACGCCGGCCCAGCGGCGGCGGATCGCCGGCAGCGGGCGGCCGAGGAGGGACTCGACGACGCGGACCAGGTGCTCGTAGGGGTCCTCGACGGTGTCGAAGGCGAAGGGGTGCTCGTACTCGTGGGTGTCGCCGATGGTCAGCCCGCCGTCGAGACGCTGCACCATGAGCAGCTGCATCTTGTGGGCGGCGGCGGTCGGGTCCTGCGCCTGGCCTGCGTTGAGGGCTTCCAGAGCCCCCGACTTGTAGGCCGGGTAGTAGCGGAAGGAGTCCGCGTCGGCGACGGAGGTGGTCAGCGGCTCGCCGAGCGGCGCGGTCTGCATCATCTGGAGGCGGACCCGGCGGACGGGGATCGGTCCGGCGACCTCGCGGACCAGGCCGGAGAGCCAGGCGCCGGTGCACAGGACGACGGCGTCGCCGCTGTGCAGGTCGCCGTGGTCGTCGCGGACGGCGTGCTCGCCGACGACCTCGCGGACCTCGCGGTTCGGGAGGAAGGTGTAGCGGCCGGTCGCGAGGAGCGCCTCGCGGAGGGCGAGCTGCGCGGTGCGCGGCTCGACGGCGGCGTCCCGCTCGCACCACAGGGCGGCGTCGAAGGCGCCGCGCAGGGCCGGGTTGACCGCCCGTGCCTCCTCGGGGGTGAGCAGCTTGTAGCCGCGGGCGGCGGCGTCGTCGCGGGTGACGGCCGCCTCGGCGACGGCGAGCTCCAGCGCGCCCCGGACGGGGGTCAGGGAGCCGTTCGCCCGGAAGCCGAGACGGGGGACGCGGGAGCCGATGTCCTCCCAGAGCTCGCGGGCCCGCAGGGCGGTGTCGAGCTCCTCGCCGCCCGCGCGCCCGCTGACCCAGATCTGGCCGAAGTTCCTCAGGGAGGCTCCGCGCGCCTCGGCCTCGCGCTCGATGTGCACGACCTCGTGGCCGCGTTCCACTGCCTGCCAGGCGTGCATGGTGCCCACCACGCCGGCTCCTACGACGATCACCTTCATGCCGTCCACGGTCGGGGCGGCGGGTGACCCGGGCCGGTCGGGTGGGCGACGGGACGGTGAACGGCCCGACAAACCTGGACTAGACCCGTTACCTTCCCGTGATGTTCGAAGGTGGCGGTATCGGGGCGTTCCCGGTCAGTCCTGGCGGCCGAGGTGGGTGGTGAAGCTGAAGCGGTCGCCCCGGTAGAGGGTGCGGACCCGCTCCAGCGGCCGGCCCTCCTCGTCGCGGGAGACGCGGTGCAGCAGCAGCATCGGCAGGGCGGGCGGGGTGCCGATGAGCAGGGCCTCGCGCGGTGTGGCGAGCACCGTCTCGATCCGCTCGTCGGCGTCGCCGAAGGAGATGCCGAGCCGGTCGCGGAGGTAGCCGTAGAAGGAGGAGTCCGGGTCGAAGTCGGTGTCCAGGCGCGGGACCCGGGCCTCGGAGACGTACGTGCTCTCCAGGCCGACCCGCTCGTCGTCGGCGAGCAGCACCCGCTCCATGTGCCAGACGGGCGCGCCGGGCTCCACGCCGACCTCGGGGGCGAGCGCGGCGGGGCAGGAGAAGCGGTCGAGGGAGACGATGCTGCGGCCGGGACGGCGGCCCTGGCGGCGGACGCCCTCGGTGTAACTGGCGAGCGAGAGCGGCTGTTCGAGCTTGGGCCCGGCGACGACCGTGCCCCTCCCCCGCCGGCGCAGCCTGCCCTCCAGGAGGAGTTCGCGCAGGGCCTGCCGGACGGTCTCGCGGGACACCTCGTACCGGACGGCGAGGTCGCGCTCGGGAGGCAGCACCCCGCCCTCCCCCAACTCGTCGACGAGGACGGCGAGTCGCGCCTTCACCGCGTAGTACTTGGGCACCCGGCCGTGCTCGGGGACGCCGGAGCGGACGGGGGCGCCGGGGGCGCTCGGGGCGTGGTGCTGGTTCATCCGGGGATCGTCGCAGACGGGGGTGAACGGGAGGGTGTACGGAGGGTGACCCGCGGGTTCAGGGAAGGGGGCGGCGCGTCAGGCGGCGGGCCGTACGGGGTCAGGGAGGGGGGCGGCGCGTCAGGCGGCGGGCCGTACGGGGTCAGGGGCGGGGACGGCGCGTCAGGTGGCGGGCGGCGCGGGTGAGGAGGGCTCCGGTGAGGGCGAGGGCCGCCGCCCAGGGGGCCAGGGGGGCGGCGTCCTCCGGTCCCGTGTGGGCGAGTTCGGGGCGCGGGTGGGCGGGTTCGGGGCGCGGGCGGAGGGCGGGGAGGGAGTCCGGAGGGGAATCGGGGAGCGGATCGGGACGGGCCGAGCCGCCGGGGTCCCGGTCGGCGGTGGGCGGCGCCGAGCCGTCGGGCGCCGGGGTGGGGCGCGCCGGCCCGTCCGGCGGGTCGGCGGGGGCCGAGGGGGAAGCGGCGGGCCGGGACGGGGCGGCGGGGACGGGCGGGCCGATCGTGAGGCGGTAGTCGTCGGAGCGGCCGACCCAGTCGCCGTCGGCGCCCCGGCGCTGGACGAGCGCGGCGTTGACGACGACCTCCTCGGGGACGGCGTCCGCCCGGAAGGCCAGCCGGACGGGGACGGTGACGGTCCGCCGGGCGGGGACGGCGAAGCCGTCGAAGCCGGTGAAGGCGCCGACGCTCTCGGCCTCCTCCGTCGCCTCGAAGGCGACCGGCCGCCAGCGCGCGGCCCGCGCGTCGTAGAACTCCAGCCGGATCTGCTCGGGCCTCAGGACCCGCTCCTCGTCGGCGAGGACGAGCACCGGGTGCACCCCGGCGCAGGGGCTGCCGGTGGTGTTGCGCAGCTCCAGCTCCCAGGACCGGAACTCCCCTCCGGCGGGGTAGTCGGCGGGCCCGTCCTGGATCCGGGTGGCGAGCGGGAAGTCCGCGCCGGAGGCGCTGCCGCAGACGGGGGCGGGGGCGGGTTCCGGGGCCGCGGGAGCCGCCGGGGCCGGGGCGGCGGCGGGCAGGGTGAGGGCGAGGGCGGCGGACGCGGCGGCGAGGGCGGGGGCGCTGCGCAGGGGCCGGGGTGCGGGTGCCATGTGCGGATGCCTTTGCTGCTCGCGGACGTACGGCTCGCCCGCGACGCTGCCACACGGACCGGCCCGGAACGGGCGGCGACACCGTCCGGGGCCCCGACCGGCCCGCGAATCCGCCCGATCAGCGTATGGTCCGACGATCCGACGAACGGCCCCGTGCCGACGGACCTGCCTGGACCGGCGGACCTGCCTGGACCGGCGGATCTACTCGGGCCGGCGGGCCTGCCCGGGCCGACGGCCCCGCGCCGCCTCCTGGCCGAAGCCTCGGTCGAAGCCTCGGTCGAAGGCCCGGTCGAGGTCCCGGTCGAGGTCCTGGCCGAAGACCGGCGCCAGGGCGAGGTGGGCCGCGCCGACGGCCACCGCGTGCGGGTCGGCCGCGACCTCGACGGGCGTCGGGAGCCGCAGGCCGGCGAGCACGCCGGCCACCCCGTCCGCGAAGAGCCCGGGCGCGCCCAGGACGACCCGGCCGCCGAGCAGCACCCGGTCGATGTCGAGGAGCCGGACGAGGTTGGCCGCGCCGGTGCCGAGAACCCGCGCGGCCCCGGGCAGGTCGCCGCGGGCCACCGCCGCGAGGCACAGCGCCTCCAGGCAGCCGCGCGCGCCGCAGACGCACGGCTCCCCGTCGAGCTGGACGGTCTGGTGGCCCAGCTCGCCGGCCCCGGTCCGCGCGCCGCGCAGCGGGACGCCGCCGACGACGAGCCCGGCGCCGAGCCCCGTACCGAGGTGGACGTAGGCGAAGGAGCGGGGCGCGCCGGGGCGGAGGGCGAGCCCGAGGGCGGCGGCGTTGGTGTCCTTGTCGAGCGTGACGGGCAGGCCGAGCCGCGCCTCCAGCACGTCCCGCACCGCGTACCCGTCCCACACCGGCGCCCCCGTCACCCGCCCCGGCACCCCGCGCGCGTGGTCCAGCGGCCCCGGCATGGCCACCCCGATCCCGAGCACCGCGCCGGTGCCGGCGCCGCCGCCGCCCGCGTCGGTGCCGGTGTCGGCGCCCGCGTCGGTACCCGTGCCCGTGCCGGTGCCGTTGTCGGCGCCCGTGTCCGTGCCCGCGCCGATGCCGGCGCCGGTCAGCAGCGCCCGTACCTCCTCCGTCAGGACCGTCAGGGCGGGCTCCGGGCCCTCGGCCAGGGTCAGGGGGCGGTGGCGGAGGGCCACCGGGGTGCCGGTGAGGTCGGCGAGGACGAGGGTCAGGCCGTCCCGGTCGAGGTGGGCGCCGACGGCGTGCGCGGCGGTGGGGACCAGCCGCAGCACCGTACGCGGCTTGCCGCCGGTCGAGGCGCGGTGGCCGGCCTCGGCGGCCAGGCCCTCGGCGCGCAGCCGGGCGGTGATCTTGCTGACGGCCTGCGGGGTGAGACCGGTGCGCTCGGCCAGTTCGAGACGGCTGATGCCCGCCGCGCCCGCCGTGCGCAGCAGGCCGAGCACGAGCGCCGCGTTGTGGCCGCGCAGCGCCGCCAGATTGGCTCCGCCGCCGGGGTCCCTCCGTATCACCGTCACCGGCCCATTCTCCCCCCTGCTTGCACTTCGGCAACAGCGTTGCTTAAGTGGCGGCCATGACGCCCACGACCACCTCCCGCCCCCTCCGCGTCGGCCTCGTCGGCTACGGCCTCGCGGGCTCCGTCTTCCACGCCCCGCTGATCGCCGCCTCCCCCGACCTGACGCTCGCCGCCGTCACCACCGGCAGCCCCGAGCGCGCCGCCGAGGCACGGGCCGCCCACCCCGGCGTCGAGGTGCTCGCCCGCCCGGAGGAGCTCTGGGCGGACGGGGGCCCCGGGCTCGACCTCGTCGTCGTCGCCTCCCCGAACAAGACCCACGTGCCGATCGCCGGGGCCGCCCTGCGGGCCGGCCTGCCCGTCGTCGTCGACAAGCCGCTCGCCGCGACCGCCGCCGAGGCCCGCGGCCTCGCGGAGCTCGCCGAGGAGCGGGGGCTGCTGCTCTCCGTCTTCCAGAACCGGCGCTGGGACAGCGACTTCCTCACCCTCCGCCGCCTCCTGGACGAGGGCGAGCTGGGCGAGGTCCAGCGCTTCGAGTCCCGCTTCGAGCGGTGGCGGCCGCGTCCGAAGGGCGGCTGGCGCGAGTCCGGCGCCCCGGAGGAGATCGGCGGCCTCCTCTACGACCTCGGCAGCCACGTCGTCGACCAGGCGCTGGTCCTCTTCGGCCCCGCCGTCTCCGTCTACGCCGAGTCGGACGTCCGCCGGCCGGGCGCGGAGGCCGACGACGACACCTTCGTGGCCGTCACCCACGCGAACGGCGTCCGCTCCCACCTGTACGTGAGCTCCACCGCCGCCCAGCTCGGCCCCCGTTTCCGGGTGCTCGGGCAGCGCGCCGGCTTCGTGACGTACGGCCTCGATCCGCAGGAGGCGGCGCTGCGCGAGGGGCTGCGGCCCGGCCCCGGCACGGCCTGGGGCGTGGAGCCCGAGGCGCTGTGGGGCCGGATCGGGGCCGGGGAGTCCCCGCTGACCGGCGGCGGGACCCCGGTCGAGTCGGTGCCGGGGGACTACCCGGCGTACTACGCGGCCGTCGCCGCCGCCCTGCGCGGCACCGGTCCGAACCCGGTCACCGCGCTCGAGGCGGCGGACGCCCTGGACGTCCTGGAGGCGGCCCGGCGCTCGGCCCGCGAGGGCGTCACGGTCAGGCTGCCCCGCCCGGCCGGCGGCGCCGGCTGACGGCGACGAGGACGCCGCCGCCGAGGGCGAGCCCGACCGCCGTCACGCCCATGACGACCTCGCCGGTTCCGGCGCCGGTTCCGGTGCCGGCGTCCGGACCGGGCCGGTCAGGTCCCCGGTTCGGACCGGCCTCGGACCGGCCCCGGACCGGTCCCCGGACCGGCCTTCGGACCGGTCAGGCGCTCTTCAGCTCCTGGCGCTGGCGGCCCAGCCCCTCGATCTCCAGCTCGACGACGTCGCCGGGGCGGAGGTACGGCTTGGGCTCCGGCTGCCCCATGGCGACGCCGGCGGGCGTGCCGGTGTTGATGATGTCGCCGGGGTAGAGGGTCATGAACCGGCTCACGTACCGGACGACCTCGGCGACCGGGAAGATCTGGTCGGAGGTGTGGCCCTCCTGCTTCAGCTCGCCGTTGACCCACAGCCGCAGGGTGAGGTCCTGCGGGTCGGGCACCTCGTCGGCGGTCACCAGCCAGGGCCCGAGCGGGTTGAAGGTCTCGCAGTTCTTGCCCTTGTCCCAGGTGCCGCCGCGCTCGATCTGGAACTCGCGCTCCGAGACGTCGTGCGCGAGCGCGTACCCGGCGACGTGCGCCAGGGCCTCCTCGTCGGTCTCCAGGTAGCGGGCGGTCCGGCCGATGACGATCGCCAGCTCGACCTCCCAGTCCGTCTTCACCGAGCCGCGCGGCACGAGGACGGTGTCGTCCGGGCCGACGACGGTGTCGGCGGCCTTGAGGAAGACGACCGGCTCGGCCGGGGTGGCCTGGCCGGTCTCGGCCGCGTGACCGTGGTAGTTCAGCCCGATGCACACGACCTTGCCGATCCGGCCGACCGGCGGGCCGACCCGCAGCCCGGTGGCGTCGCCCGAACCGCCGTACGCGGGGAGCACGCCGGCCTCCGCGGCGGCGCGGATCCGGTCGAGCGTGGCGGTGTCGGCGAGCAGACCGCCGTCGATGTCGTCGGTGAAGGAGGACAGGTCGCGGAGGGTCCCGTCCCCGTCGAGGAGGGCGGGACGCTCGGCGCCCGGCGGGCCGACGCGCAGCAGCTTCATGGTCTTCTCCCTGTGGTCGAGGTGGGCCCGGGGGGAGGCCCTTCGGTGCCCCGGCCGATGGAGTGCGGCCATCGGAGGATCGTCCGATCCTCCAAGACTCCCGTTCACCCCGCAAGACCCCGTTCAGCCTGCGGACCCTTACGCGTGAGTAGGGAGCGCTCGGCGACGGCCCAGGTGGTGCTGGTGACGAGGTAGAGCGCGACGGCGAGCGGGACGAAGGCGATGGTCACGACGGTGCCGAAGGAGAGCAGCGGCAGGACCCTGCCGAGCGCCGCGGGGGCGCCGTCGGCCGGCGTCCGCGCCGCCTCCCGCCGGGCCCGCCGGTACTGGTACGCGGCGACGGCGGCCACCGCGAAGAGCGCCAGGTAGACCAGTCCGGCCGGCCCGTAGGGCCCGCCGTCGGCGACGGCTTCGGTCCAGCGCCCGTCCAGCGGGGCGGCGAGGAGGTCGTGCCCGGCCATCCGGTCGCCGGAGGAGAAGAGGGAGTACAGGAGGAGGAACGCGGGCGCCTGGAGCAGACCCGGCAGGATCCCGGCGAACGGCGAGACCTTCTCCTCGGCGTACAGCCCCATGACCGCCCGCTGGAGGCGCTCCGGGTCGTGCCGGTGCTTCTCGCGCAGCGCGGCGACCCGGGGCGCGAGCCGGACGCGGGCCTCCTGCCCTCGGACGGCGGCGCGGGAGAGGGGGTGGACGGCGAGCCGGACGAGGACGGTGAGGAGGACGACGGCGGCGGCCGTCGAGGCGCCGGCGGCGAGGGGCTGGAGGAGCAGGGCGAGCCGCTCGACGAGCGCGGAGAACGCGTCGAGGAGGGAGGAGGGGAGGAGGGAGAAGGAGAGGGGCTGGGAGAGGGGGAGGGGCTGGGAGAGCGGCAGGGGGAGGGAGTCGGGCAGGGGGAGAAGCTGGTGGTCGGGCAGGGACAAGGGAACCCTCCGGGGTTCGTCGTGCCGGGGATGGGGTGTCTCGGCATGACGGACCGCGCGAAGGCGTCCTTCGCGGTGGGAGGACTCCTACGCGGCCGTCGGGAGGGGACGGCCGGGGGCCCGGGGCCGGCAGCGGCCGGCGGCGTCGGGGTCGCGCTGCGGGAGGAAGGCCGTACGGCGGGCCCGGTCGCGCAGCGCGGTGCGTATCAGGGTGGGCGGCACGGCCGGAGCCGTACGGGCGCCGACGAGGGCGCGGACGACGGTGGCGGCGGCGACGGCGACGGCCGCGCCGACGGAGGCGTCCGAGAGGAGCGACCCGGCGAGCGGGACCGCGAGCGCGAGGAGCACGGTCAGGAGGGCGGCGAGGGGCGCGACGCGGCGCAGGACCCGACTCCCGCTCATCACGCCCCCCGTTCCCCGTACTTCACCGTCCACTCACCGTCCACTCACCGTCCACCGGGAACGACGAACAGGAGTGCGGCGGAGTTCCCACCCTCACGGGATCGCCGACGGGTCCAGCGGGACGAGGAGCCGGCGGGGCCGGAGGAGGGCGCGGGAGACGGGGTCGGCGGGGTCGGGGTCGAGCCCGGCGCCGGGCCGCATCTCGACGTCGGCGGGCGCGACGGGGACGCGACAGGCGGGGCAGTCGCCGCGCGGCCCGAGTTCGGTGCCGCAGTCGGCGTGGTGGAAGTGGCGCATGGGGACGGTGCCGGGGATCTCGTCCCTCCCCCAGGCGCCGAGGGCCCACAGCACGGGCCAGAGGGCGACGCCGCGGTCGGTGAGGACGTACTCGTCGCGCGGCGGGGAGTCCTGGTAGCGGCGCCGGTCGAGGACACCGGCGTCGACGAGGGCCTGGAGGCGGGCGGCGAGGACGGCGCGGGGGGCGCCGAGGCGGGTGAGGAAGTCGCTGTAGCGGCGGACGCCGTAGAAGGCGTCGCGCACGACGAGGAGGGTCCAGCGCTCGCCGACGACTTCGAGGGCGCGGGCGACGGAGCACTGCTGCTGGGCGTAGTCCTTGCCGAGGGCCATGCCCACCAGCGTACCGAAAGGGGGTTCATTGAACGAACCAAGGAGGGTAGGGTACGGGTTCAATCAATGAACCAGCGGGTGCTGAAGCGGCGGCCACCGGAGCCGCAGGGCCCGAGCCCCCGGTCATCGAAGCCGTAGGACCACCGAACTCGCAGCCCACGAACCCGTAGCCCCTTGAACCCGTAGCCCCTTGAACCCGCAGGCGACCGGACGGAGACCCCCGTGCGCACAGCCCCCTCCCGCCCCCGGAACATCACCCCCGCCCCCGGCCGCGCCTCTCCCCGCACCCTCACCGTGACCGCCGTCGCCACCGCCCTCGCCCTGATGAACTACACGGCGCCGATGGTCACCCTCCCCGCGATGGCGGACGCCTTCGGCACCCCGTCCTCGGCCCAGGCGTGGCTGCTCAACGGCACCCCGCTCGGCCTCGCCGCGCTGCTCCTGGTGGCGGGCGCGCTGGCCGACGCGCACGGCCGGCGCAGGGTCTTCCTGCTCGGCACCCTGGCCCTGGGCGTGACGACGGTGCTCGGCGCGTTCGCGGGCACGACGGCACTCTTCACGGCGGCGCGGATCGCGCAGGGCGCGGCGAGCGCGGCGGTCCTCGCCGGCAGCCTGGGCCTGCTGGCCGTCGCGTACCCCTCGGGCCGGGACCGGATCCGGGCCACCGGCGTCTGGGGCGCCTCGGTGAGCGGCGGGATCGCCCTCGGCCCGCTCCTGGCGGGCGCGCTCAGCCTGACGGACTGGCGGCTGGCCTACGCGGTCCTGGGCGCGGCGGCCCTGGCGACGGCGGCGGTGGGGGCCCGCACCCTCGCGGCCCCGGCGGAGGCGGCCGGAGCCGAAGGGGCCGGAGCCGAACGCCCCGGGACCGAGCGGCCCGCGACCGAACGATCCGGTGCCGAGCGGCCCGGAAGGGACCACCCCGCAGGCGAACGGCCCGGAAGGGACCACCCCGCAGGCGAACGGCCCGCGATCGAACACCCCAGGGGCGAACGGCCCGGGGGCGGAGACCCCGCGCCCGAACGGCCCCCGGGCGGCCGCCCCGACCTGGCGGGCGCGGCGACCCTGACGCTCGCGCTGGCGGCCCTGCTCACCGCCCTGACGCTGGGCCGGGACGGCTGGCTGCGCCCGGTGATCGGCGTGCTGCTCCTGGCGTCGGCGGCGTTCACGGCCCTGTTCCTCCTGGTCGAGCGCCGGGCGGGCAGGCGGGGCGGAAACCCGGTGATCGACCTGGGCCTGCTGCGGAAGCCCGCGTTCCGGGTGTCGACGGCGGGGGCGCTGTTCACGGGCCTCGCGGTGATCGGCCTGTTCAGCGTGGTCCCGGCGCTGCTCCAGCGCGGGACGGGGATGTCGCCCCTGGCGGCGGCCTGGCTCTTCGTCCTCTGGTCGGGCACGTCGTTCGTGGTGGCGCTGCAGGCCCGCCGGCTCGCGGCCCGGCTCTCCGCCCCGTACCAACTGGCCCTCGGCTTCGTCCTGTCGGCGGCGGGCGTCCTCGCCCTCCTCGGCACCCTCGACTCCCCCGCCCTCCCCTGGCCGCGCCTGATCGCCGGCCTGGTGGTGGCGGGCGCGGGCAGCGGCCTGCTGAACGCGGCGCTGCCCCGGCTCGCCGTCGACTCCGTACCACCGGAGCGGGCGGCGATGGGCTCCGGCGCGAACAACACGGCCCGCTACATCGGTTCGGCGGCCGGCGTGGCGCTGATGCTCGCCCTGTCGGCGGCGGGCCCGGACGCGCCCCTGGTGGCCGGCGCGGTGCTGGCCCTGGCGGGCGCCGGCCTCACCGCCGCAGGGTCGCCCAGACGATGAGCCGGTAACGGGAGGTGAACTCGGGCGTGCAGGTGGTGAGGGTGAGGTAGGAACCGGCCTTGGAGTACCCGTACGAGGGCTTGACGACCGACCGGGGCACGGGCTGGATGACGCCGGTGTCGCGCGGCGAGGTCACCGGCAGGATCTGGTCGACCCGGTAGGTGTACGTCCCCTCCCTCGTCCGCAGCGTGATCTCGTCGCCCTTGCGCAGCCGGTTCACGTACCGGAACGGCTCGCCGTGCGTGTTCCGGTGCCCGGCGAGCGCCACGTTCCCGGCCCGCCCGGGCGCGGCGGTGCCGGGGTAGTGCCCCACGTACCCCTTGTCGAGCACCCCGTGCTTGGAGATCCCCCGGGCGACGGGCACGGTGAGCCCGATGCGGGGGATGCGGAGCACGGCGAAGGTCTCGCCGGAGGAGGACGCGGCGGTCTTCCCGGCGGAAGGGCCCCCGCCGGAAGACCCGCCGCCCCCGGCCCCTCCACCGGAAGGGGAGGACCCGCCGGAGGGGGAGGAACCACCGGGGGAGGACCCAGCGGAGGAGGAAGAACCACCGGAAGGAGAAGAACCGCCGGAGGAAGAGGAACCACCGGAAGGAGAGGAACCCACTGGAGGAGAGGAACCGCCGGAGGAGGACGGCCCGCCGGGAGGAGAGATGTCCCACTCCCGCTCCAGCACCCGCACCTGCTCGCCGGCCTCGGCGCGGGCCTGCTGGTTGGTCCACCACAGCTGGTGGACGACCAGCAGCAGGATGAGAACGCCGCAGGTGACGACGGTCTCGGCGGCGAGCCGGAGCGCGCGGACGAGCCCACGGCGCCCCGAGCGCGCCTGGACGACGACCGGCACCCTCTCGCGTCCCCTGTCCCGCACGCCCGGCACGATAAGCGCTGCGGCGCCAACTCTCCAGGGCCGTACGGCAGTACGGTGAACGGCATGCGCCCTGACTCTCCCGCCGCCCACACCGCCGAAGCCGAGCGTCTCCTGCGCACCGCCGCGCAGTACCCCGGAGACCGGGAACCGCTGACGCTCCAGGCCGCCGCCCACCTGGAACTGGCGGGCGACCGCCCCGGCGCGACGGCCCTCTACGACGACCTCCTGTCCGGCACCCCCGCCGCCCCGCACCTGATCCGCGCCCTCAAGGCGGCCAACCTGTGGGAGTACGGCCACGAGGCCGAAGCGCGCGCCATCATCGACGGCGTCCGCCGCTCCCGCCCGACGGAGGCACCCCCCTGGGAGATCGCGGCGGAGACCCTGGAGGCCCACGACGAGCTGGAAGCGGCGGAGGAGACCCTCACGGAGGCGGCGGCCCTCCTGGCGCCCCCCGGTGACGCGGAGCTCCCCCACCCCACCCGCTCCCTCCTCACCACCCGCCACCGCGTCCGCCGCATGCTGGCCCGCCCGCACGACGACTGGGACACCCGGGCGGACCGCCTCCACCAGGGCAAGATCCCCCTGGACGAACTCCACGACCCGAAGCGCCTCTGGTCCCTCGGCTCCTCGGACCCCGCCGAACTCCAGGCCGAGATCGCCCGCCTCCGCTCCGAACTGGGCACCTACCGCACGGCCCTCTCCCGCCCCTTCCCGGTGGCGGTCCTCCACTGGCCGGAACGAGAACTGACGGAACTCCTCGCGGCCTACCCGGAACTCGAAACGGAGTACCCCACCTACCGCGCCCACCTGACGGACATCGAAGCCTCCCTCCGGGAACTGTCCGCGGCCGGCACCCCCAACCTCGGCATCGTCCGCGCCACCGTCCCCTCCTACGAGGCCTTCGCCGCCTCCGAAGCCACCCACCCCTCCCAGGCGGCCCTCCTCCCCCAGTACGCCACCACCCTCGCCGCCCGAGCCCGCGCCCTCCCCTGGCCCCCCCTCCCCACAGAACAGTGCTGGTGCACCGCGAACCTCCCGTACGAAAAGTGCCACGGCGCGGACTGACCCCTCCGCCCTCCGGCAGAATGCCTGTGTGTCCGAAGCCCTCCCTTCCTCCCCAGGCGTCTCGGCCCGCATGAGCCGGCAGGCCAGCAAGGACACGGCCGCCGAACTCGCGGTCCGTCGCCTCCTCCACGCGGCGGGTCTGCGCTATCGCGTCGAGTACCCCGTCCCCGGCATGCCCCGTCGCCGGATCGACGTGGCCTTCACCTCGGTGAAGGTGGCCGTCCTGATCGACGGCTGCTTCTGGCACGGCTGCCCCGTGCACGCCACGCACCCGAAGGCGAACGCGGAGTGGTGGCGCACGAAGCTCGACCGCAACATGGCCCGCGACCGGGAGACGACCGAACACCTCACCGCCGCCGGCTGGGAGGTGCTCCGCTTCTGGGAGCACGAGGCACCGGGGGAGGTGGCCCTGCGCATCACCGCGGCGGTCGAGCGCCGCAGGGCGTCGAGGACGAGGAGAGGAAACCTGTGAGCCGACTCACGTTCGTCGACGTCTGCGCGGGAGCGGGCGGTCTCGCCCTGGGACTGGAACAGGCCGGCTTCGAACCGACCCTGCTGCTCGACGAGGACCTGGACGCGTGTCGGACCCTTCGGACCAATCGGCCACACTGGAACGTTCTGCAGGCGGACCTTCTGGAACTCGACCCCGGCGAGCATCCGGAGAGCTACGACGTGGATCTGCTGTCCGCGGGACTGCCGCGGGTGAAGTCCAGCGCCACTGCCGCCCGGGCCGGTTCGAGCGAGGAGGAGAAGCTGCTGAGGGCCGCGATCTACCTCGCCCACGCGGTACGGCCTCGGGCGCTGGTCGTCGAGAACGTGCCGACCCTGGTCGACCCGGACGGTTTCCGCGACTTCCACGAATTCGCCCGCGCGGAGCTCGAACACCTCGGTTACGAGTTCGACTGGCTCCTTCTCAACGCCGCCGACTTCGGCGTGCCGCAGGACCGTGGGCAAGGGGTCCTCGTGGCGATCAAGAAACAGTGGTTCAAGGCGTTCCGGCCGCCGTCCCCGACCGTGACGGACCACGTGTCCGTCGGCGAGGCACTCGCGCCGTCCATGCGTTCACGCGGCTGGAAGGACGCCGACCGCTGGGCGGCCCAGGCGATCACCGTGGCCCCCACCCTGGTGGGCGGTTCGAAGAACCGCGGTGGCGCGGATCTCGGGCCGACCGGGTCCAAGCGGAAATGGGAGAAGCTGGGGGTGAACGCTCACTCGCTGGGCGACGAGATCCCGGGTGCCGATTTCGTCTGGGCTCCGGAGGCAGGCAGAGAGGGCCTGGTGAAGATCACCGTGGATCAGGCGGCCCTGCTCCAGGGCTTCCCCGAGAACTGGGAGATCACCGGCAGGAAAACGGCCCGTTACCGACAGATCGGTCATGCCTCCCCACCGCCTGTCGGCGAGGCCATCGGCCGAGCCGTCGCCCGGGCACTCCGCTCCTGAACGCCGACAGCGACCGCCTTCGGCCGGGAGGGCGACCTTGCCCGGCCGGCTACACTGCCCCTTACCATGACCTCAGCGCCCCATTTCCGTGAAAACCAGGACAAACCGCCACTCATTGTCGATCTCTTCGCAGGTCCGGGCGGTCTGGACATCGCGGCTGAAATGCTCGACCTGCCCACGATCGGGGTGGAGTGGGAGAAGTCGACTCGTGAGACCCGACGGGTCGCCGGCCTCCGCTCCACGACGATCCACGACGTGGCGCAGGTGAACCCGCTGGACCCCGAGGTGGCCTCGGCCCGCGTCCTGACCGGAGGACCGCCCTGCCAGACCTACTCCGTGGCCGGTAACCGAGAGGGCCACAAGGCCCTCGACGAGGTGCAGGACCTCGCCGAGCTCGTCGGGCTGAGCAAGACCGTCGGGGAGCTGGAGAAGGCATGGGCGATGGTCGAGGAGCGGGCGCGCATCCTGGAGTGGACCGACGAGCGCACGGGCCTCGTGCTGCAGCCTCTCCGATGGATCGTGGAGAAGCGGCTCAAGAGCGACCCTTACGACACGGTGGTCCTGGAACAGGTGCCGACAGTCCTGCCTGTCTGGAGGAAGTACCGCGACATCCTTCGCGAGCTGGGCTACGACGCGGAGTGCGACATCCTGCACACCGAGGAGTACGGCGTCCCTCAGACACGGCGCAGAGCGGTGTTGATCGCCCGCCGTCGAGGCGGTACGGGACAGTCCCTCGACCTCCCCGACCCGACTCACCAGCGCTACCGCAAGGGAGCGAAGCGGCTCCCCGTGCAGGATTCCGAGACGGCGAACCACGAGGCTCCGCAGAAGCCGCTCTTCGAGGTCGACGGACGGAAACGACCGAAGCAGCCGTGGGGATGGGTCTCCATGCACGACGTGCTCAAGAAAACCCGCCCCGCCGCCTTCGTCGTCCGCTCCAACTACGGGTCGGGCGGCGACCCCGCCAAGCGGGGCCTCCGCACCTCCGACATGCCGTCCGCCACCGTCACCGGCAAGGTGCGCCGGAACAAGGTGTTCGCGCTCAAGCGCGTGCACGAGGACGGCGACATCGAGCTGGGCCCCGAACAGGAGCGCTTCTCCCCGCGCGAAGCCGGTCTGCTGCAGACCTTCCCTGCGGATTACCCCTGGCAGGGCGCCGACATCGCGCAGCAGATCGGCAACGCGATCCCTCCTCTCCTGGCCATCCACATCCTGTCCACGGCCCTGGAACTGGGCGACGACAGGAAACAGCAGGCCATCGAAGCGCTGAGGGCCTGGGTTCCGCCTCGTCGCCCGTAGGGGGAGGATCAGCCTGCCTCCTCCTCGTTCTCCCTCCTGCCTCTGACGGGAGCATCGGCGAACAGTTCTGCGAAATTGTTCGCCAATAGCTCCACCGAACTCTCGGGAGCGGGCTCTTCGGCCGGCCCGGTGGGGAGGGGACGGTGGTGAACGGTGGCCCCGCCCTCTCCCTCCTCGATCCACATCCGCACGGCGTCGCCGTCGCGTGGCACGTCCTGCGCGATCACGTCGTACATCACGGTCGCGGCCGCCGTGTTGACGACCTTGGCCAGGGCGTTCGCGTCCCGCCCCGTCCGCACGACTCCCCTCCGCAGCAGCCGGACCAGGGCCTGGGCCGTGGGGCGGTGGTCGATGACGTCCAGTCTCAGCACCGTGTTGAGCATGTCCTGGTTGCCGCAGGCCAGGACGACCGGTTCGTAGTCGGGCCCGTTCCGGAAGAGTTCGGCCGACCACCAGAGTCGGGCGAACGCCTGCTTGTAGTGAGGCCCTTTGAAGTACTGGGCGTTGACCGTCCTGGTCGTGTCGGACAGGTGTCGCCAGACCACGAAGTCGGGAGCGACCCCCAGAGCCAGGTAGTTCCACAGTGCGGGGTCCGCGGCCTCCGCACGCGTCAGACGAAGGATCGCGTGCAGACGCGGGGCGAGCCAGGCGTCCGCCTGGGTCGGCCGCTCGTCCCGGTGGATGTACATCGCGTCGTCGATCAGGTCGCGGATCGCACGGAGTCGCCGGCGCGGGCTCTCGGGCAGTGGCTCGGTCGCCTGGTTGAGGGCGATGGAGGGAACGTTGTCCTTCCCCGACAACAGGCCGTCCGTGATGAACCGGGCGGCCTCCTCGTCGGCGAGCCGAGCCAGATACTCCGGCAGGTGGTCGGGCTTCTCCGTCATGCCTCGTCCTCACGGTTGAGCTTGTCCAGGCCGCGCACCGTCTCCGAGAGCACCCGCGGCACCTCGGCCCTGCGCATCGCCGCGTACTGGATCCGCGGTTGCAACTCGGTCCACCCCGTGGCACCCACCCGGCGGCGGTGCACCTCGCGCAACGCGTCCTCCAGAGTCCGGTCGGGCACGACATCCGGCAACATCTCGCGGAGCACCTCGCCCTGCCAGCCGTGCGGGAAGAGAGGGGTGCCGTCGTCCTCGATCTCCAGATCACCGATGGCCGAGTGGAACACGGCGGTCCACACCTCGGCGGCCATCTGGGAGACCAACATGGCGTTGACCAGCCCTTCGGGCCTTCCTCCCTCGGCTCCGAGGACGTCGACCATGCCTTCGAAGTCGGTGTTGATGTGCACGGTGGGCACCGCCCCCGAGGCATTCACGATCCAAGGAGCCTCACTGAAGCTCTGCAGCCACCGCGGTCCCTTGGCGAACCCGACCTCCCTGATGTCGAAGCTCTGCTCTCGGGTCGGGACGTCGCCGCGCATATCGACGATCCACTCCTCAGCGGCTTCTCCGACGATGCGGCCGGGAACCCCGTCGACCGTCGCGATCACCTGTACCGTCAGCACGGCGCGGTCCTGGAGGTCCGAGCGCAGCACCTGGAGCTCACCGCGCCAGTCCCTGCCGTCCTCGGTCTCCCTGGTCAGCATCGACGTCACCCGGGTGTTGGTGGTCCGGTCAGTCAACACCGCCACCGCCACGACCTCGGACCAGGGCCCTGCCGGATCGGTGGCTTTCGCGGGGATGGTCGCCGAGACGGTCAGCGTGGCGGTCTCCCAGTCCTCCGTCTCCGCGGCGCCGAGCGCCACGACCCGTTCGATCACGGAACGCGCGCGCGAGTCGAGCTGTTCACGAGGCTGGGCCGGCGCCTTCACACGCACCGAGTCGACGCGCAGGGAGACCGTGCCCCGCAGGCGCGGATAGGGAAACACCTTCACGACGACGACTTCCCTTCTCCGGTGCGCAGTTCGACGACAAGACCACTCAGGCTCGTTCTGACGGCGTGCGTGGCGGGATCGGTCACTCCGCGGAAGGTCGCCGAGCGAGCACCGTCCGAGAAGTGCAGGATGCCGTCGACCACCTGGCAGTTGTCCACACCGACGATCTCGGCCCATTCGATCGTGGGGCGTGGTCCGGACCTCACGTCGAACTTGGCGAGCGGGGCGAGTCGCCATTCGTGACCGCCGGGAGGAATCCTGATCTCGCCGATCACCTGCCAAGCCCCGCCTTCGAGGACGCGTGCGTCGAGTTCCTCGAGGACCGGCATGCTCACCCCCGACAAACGGCGCTTCTTCTTCCCCGAGCCGATGGTCAGCTTGGGAGCCAGCTTCCCGCCTCCCTGCTTGGTCCCCTTCTTGGGGCGGACCACCAACGCCTTGATCGCCGCGTTGGTCTCCCGGGTGAGCCCGTTGATCCTTCGATACGCCGAGGGCGAGTAGGTGAGCGTCAGCTCCTCGGTCTGCCCCCACTTGTTGTGCTCGGGGGGCTCGGCGGCACGCAGGAACTCCTCCGCCTCGGCGGCGAACGGCGCCTGCGGGCCGGCGGCCGTGCCGGCGAGCAGCACGGCCTGGAAGGGGTTGGTGGGCGACAGGCCGGGAACGACCGTGTCGCGCACCGTCATGCGATTGCCGCGCATCGACACGACGCGGTTGAGTCTGATGTCCGCGTCCTCGGCATCCGTGACCAGAAGGACCGCGCGGTGCTCCCCGAGAGAAGAGCGTCCACCGGCTCGCGCGGGCAGATTGAGGGGCACGGTGACGGCGGCGACCTGCCCGGCCTCGGTGAGTCGCTCCACGGTCGTCCCGTCGAGGAACGCCTTCAGGGCCCGCGTCCGGGAGGGCTGGGCGACCATGGGGTCCACGCGCTCCTCCGGAACGACCACGACACCGTTGCGCAAGGTGCGCACGGATGCCTCCAGGAGCGGCAGCCGATCCCCGCCGCCCGTCATCGCGGCCCAGAAGTTCTCTCCCAGGGCCCGTACGAGCCTGTGGTGCATCCGCTGGATGCTGTCGTCGTCCTCTCCCTCGTCGCTGTCGGGCGCGGCACTGTCGTCCGTGAGGCTCGCCACATCATGGGCACCCACGATCAGGAACGAGGTCCCCGGCTCACCGCTCTCGCGCGTCAGGTGGAGGGACGCGACCGTCTCCTCGTCCGCCCACCACGACCGGGCCACTTTTGCTCCCGGCGAGTCGGGGTCCGGGCGACCCCACCAGGCGGGTCCCGCGCACGATTCGCCGTTCACCTGCCGCCACGGCAGGTCGAGGCGTCCGACCAGGCGACGCTCGGTCCGACCCTCGTGCGGTTCCGACAGGGTGGAGTTGATGAGGACGAGCCCGAGCCGGCTGGTCGCCCAGAGGGTCGCCTTCCCGAGGCCGTACGAACCACCGGCCGCGCCGACCGACTTGTGGCTGTCGAGTTGGCGCCTGACGACGGCCGCGAACCGGCCGTCGTCGTAGTCGTCACCGGTGAGCCCCGCCGCGTTGTAGTCGTCCACCCTCAACAGCACGAGGCGGTCACGCTCGTACATGTCGCGCAGCCCCGCGTCGACGACCCTGCCGACCTTCTGATTCTGCTCCCGCACCACTTCGTAGTGCGGGTAGAGGTCGTCCCACTGGATGGCCTCGCGAAAGCGCGCGAGTTCCTCTCCGGTCAGCTCGTGCAGCGTGTAACGCACCCTCACGGGCTGACCGTTGGCAGTGATCCGCTCGTCGAGACTGTTCTGGCAGGTCTCACGGGCCAGGACCGACACATCGGCGTCGAAGGCGAACGCCGCCGCGTTGCCCAACTCCCGTCCCCTGTCCGCGTGTCCGGGGCGGTGGTACCACCCCACGGGGAGGCCGGCCCGGGTGTCGGTGGTGCGGGTGTGCACCGTGGCCAGATCTGTGTTCAGGGCTCGCGCGATGCGTTCGATCGTCTCGGAACGAGGGGTCGCCCTACCGGTGATCCAGGCCGAGACCGCGGCGCGCGTCACGTCCACGGCCAGGGCCAACTCGGTCTGGGTCATGTCGGCGAGCTTCAACTGCCGCGCCAGCCATGGACCGAAGTCCTCTCCTGCTTCCACGGTCACCTGCTCTCGGATACTGCTCCGCCTGTCTTGCGCAGCAGTCCCCACCCTACTCCGTCTTTGACAGATCACCCCATGTCAAACGGCCTTTGACGCCAACCCGCGGGCCGGAATCCGTCGACCGGAAACCCATCCGCCCCCTTTGGACCACCCCATCCCTTTTTGCACCGTTTCGGATCCGCAAAGAGTTCCACCCCCTTGCACACTCCCGACGCGGCCGAGTACATTCCCTCCCGGCGGCCCCACACGCCTCGGAAGAAACGTATTTCCGATGCCCTTGGTAGAAGTGTGCCGCCTTCTCTTTTTTCGCTTTCGGCGGCAGCACATGCGATGACGCCCACGAATTCTTCGCGTGGCGCCGTGATTTCGTCCTTCTCACCCGCGATCGCAGTCTTTCCGAGAACTCGGCATGCGGCCGGAACCGCCCTCGTCGGCACACCGTCTACGCCACCAGCCGCACCAAGCCCGCCCCTTGCCATCAGGCCGCTGCTCCAGGATCGGAGTCCCGTGTCCCCCGAACCGTCCCCTGTGCTCGCAACCGTGATCGAGCAATCCTCTCGCGTCCTCCAGACGTACGCCGTCGACCCCGGCCTCATTCCGGAGCATGCGAACGGGGAAAGGCGCATCACCCAGGGCGGATACGGAGACCGTCAACTCTTCGAACTGGTCCAGAACGCGGCGGACGAAATCGCCGCGGAGCCCGGCGGATCCGTCCATGTCGTCCTCACGGACACCCATCTCTATTGTGCGAACGAGGGAACCCCCGTCACCCCGGAGGGCGCCGAGACAATTCTCCGCATGAGCATGTCGCGCAAACGCGGAGGGCAGATCGGGCGCTTCGGCGTGGGAGTGAAGTCCGTACTCGTCGTGACCGACGCCCCTCAATTCTTCAGCAGCACCGGGTCCTTCGGCTTCGACCGCGAGTGGGCCCACGCGCAGATCCGCTCCGTCGCCGGAGTCACCGCCCAGCTGGGCGAGGAGTTCGAAGCTCCTGTGCTCCGGATGGCCCGACCGTTGGACGACGCCGCCGAGCGTGCCGCCGATCCCGTTCTCGACGAACTCCTCGACTGGGCCACCACCGTCGTACGTCTGCCCCTGCTCGACGGAGCCGCCGAGCGGCTCGGACAGGACATGCACGGCGGCTCCTCGACCGGTGGTCGGGAGGAGTTCCCCGTCGGCTTCCAGCTCTTCTCCCCGCACGTCGCCAAGGTGGTCCTCGAGGACCGCCGTCCGCGCCCCGTCGTACGCCGGACCCTCACCGTCGAACGTGACCGGGAACTGCACACCGTGCGGGAGGAACGCCCCGGCAACCCGCCCTCGGACAACAGGTGGCGGGTGTTCACGCTCACCCACGAGCCCACCGCGGCCGCCCGTTCCAGCGCGGGCGAGCTGCACGACCGGGTCGCCCTCGACATCTCGTGGGCCGTGCGCGAGTACGAGAAGGAGGCCGGCGGGCTCCTTTCCTCCCCCAAGGGCCGGGGACGCTTCTGGTCCTTCTTCCCCACCAAGTACGAGATGACGCTGAGCGGCATCCTCAACGGCGCCTGGAAGACCAACGAGGACCGGCAGAACCTGCTGGACTCCTCGCCGTTCAACCAGGAGATGATCCGCGTGGCGGCCCGACTGGTGGTCGAGTCGCTGCCCGAGCTGGCCCCCGTCGAGGACCCTGCCGCCTACCTCCCCCTCCTCCCCGGCCGACCCCGGGAGTCCGAGACGGTCAGCTGGGCGGACCGCTACCTCACCGAACAGATCTGGGAGGCCACCGCCCACCGCCCCTCGCTGCCGGACCAGGACGGCCGCCTGCAGGTGCCGCGGGACCTGAACATCCACCCGTCCCTGGGCAAGGACACCAAGTCGGTGATCGGCTGGCTGACCCTGTGGAACTCCTACCCCGGCCGGCCCGCGAACTGGCTGCACCCGTCGGCGGAGGCCGACGCCCTCCGTGCCGGCAAGACGGACCACATCCTCAAGGCCGCCAAGCGCGAGCGGGCCTCGGTACGTGAATGGTTGGAGGCCCTGGTCGCCGACGGCACCGCGGCGGCGTCCGCCACCGCCGTCCGCATCGTCGCAAGCATGATCCAGTCGTCCTCGCCGTACGCGGACGAGGCCCGGAACGCACGGATCGTGCTGACCGAGGAGCACGGCATGGTCGCCCCGGTCGTCGGCAAGGTGTTCCGACGCACCGATCAGGACGGACTGCGCGAGTCCCTCGTCTACATCGACAGCGCCCTGTCCGACGACCTGTCGCTCGCGAGCGCCCTCACCGCCCTCGGCATCCGCGAGGCCGATGTCCGAGGACGCTTCGTCAGCGTCCTGGAGCAGGGGTTCGGGACGTACGGGCCTCAGGAGTGGACGCGCTTCTGGGAGCTGTTCCACCAGGCCGGCAGCAGTCACCTGTCGCACGAGGTGCTCCAGCGGGTACCCCACCCACGGTCCGCACTGTACGTGCGCACCGCGGACGGGCGCTTCCGGCCGATGCGGGACTGCCTGCTGCCCGGTCCGGTCGTGACTCCGGAGTCGGATCCCGGCATCGCCGTGGACGCCCGGTTCCACTCCGACGACATGGCCTTCTTCCGCGAGGTGGGCCTGCGTGACCGGCCGACGGGAGGCCACCGCCCCGAGGAGGAGGCGTGGTTCGACCAGTACCGGGAGTCCCTGCACAAGGCGTACTGCGCGTCCCTGCCCAACCAGGCGGCCCGTCCGACCCTCGCCAGGATCAAGCTGGAGGGCGCAGCGGTCGGCGGTCCCCTGCATCTGCTTCCCGAGCTCTCCGACGAGGCCCGTGCCCGGTTCCTGAGGGCGCTGCCCGAGGACGCTCTCGTCGACAACTGGACCCTCCAGGCCGGGGCCCAGGTCAGCACCCGACGCGCCGTGGCCTCCCCGATCCGGTGGATGCTCATGCGGCACGGTCTGGTCCCGACCTCCCACGGGCTCCGCCGGGTCGCCGAGGCAGTGGGCCCCCAGCTCTCCGCGTACGGCGATGTCCTGCCGGTGGCGGACATCAGCCCCGAGAAGGCCCGCAAACTCCGACTCCCCACCAGTGTCGAGGACGTGCCCGGCTCGTTCTGGGACCAGCTCCAGGAGAAGCTCCAGCAGAGCGAGGACGACGTCTTCGTCGGCAACACGTACGTGCTGCTGACCCGTCTGGAAGTGCCCTTCCCCGAGGACACGCTCACCCGCTGCCGCGTCGGCGACGCATGGGAGACCCGCCCCGACGGCGAGATCGCCGTGGCCTCCTCCCAGAGGGAGTACCGGGCTCTGCGGGACGAGCGACTCCCCGCCCTGCTGACCGCGTCCGCCGAGGACGCCGCGCTCCTCGTCAAGCAGTGGGGAATGCTGCCGTACGCCGACGTGATCAGCCGCGAGACGCGGAGCGAGAGCGCCGGCGATCCGATACCCCTCAAGGAGGCGTATCCCACGCTGCGCCAGATGCGCGGCTCGCAGGTGGACCAGTACACCCTGCAGCGGTGCAAGGTCCTGGAGGAGGTGACCCGTACCCCCAACGGCATGCAGCCACGGACCCTGAACAGCAGCCTGCGCGGCTCCACCGTCCTCGTCCTGGAGCCCTCCGACGCGCTGGAGACCCTGATGGCCGTGGACCGCGAACTCCGATGGAACATGGGCGAATCCGGTTGCCGGCAGGTCCTGGAGGCCCAGCGCCGCCAGGAGGAGGACCAGAAGGTCAAGGACGCCTTGAAGGCCGTGCGCGAGGCCACCGACGTGGAGACGAAGCTGCTCCTCCTCCTGGGCGCCGAAGCCCTGCGGGACCGGCTTCCCCCGGGCCTCATGGAGAGCGAGCGGGCGGAGAACGGCGGAAAGGAGCCCGACGGCCACCGCATCGCGCGGATGGCGTTCAACGCCCACGAGGACAGCATCCTGCAGGTCCACGCCCGCGACCTGCAGAACCTCTACCCGAGCCACGCCCCCTCGTCCTTCACCGGCGCCTCCACCGCGGTGTCCTTCGTGGCCGATCTCCGGTTCCCCGGCTCGTTCGCCGGCTTCCGGACCCCGTCGCTGGCTCCGCAGATCGAAGTGGACGGGCCGCAGGACTTCCCGCGCCTGCACGACTACCAGGAACGGCTCGCCGCCAACGTGTTCACCATGCTGGACCGCATCGTTCCGCAACGCGGCATGCTCTCCCTGCCGACCGGCGCGGGCAAGACCCGGGTCACGGCGGAAGCAGTGATCCGCTGGGTGAAGCAGGCGGGCGAACTCGACGGACCGATCCTGTGGATAGCCCAGACCGAGGAGCTGTGCGAGCAGGC